>NZ_JBGQOE010000020.1:0-59086 GCF_052113685.1 Flavobacterium sp. W22_SRS_FP1 | reverse complement strand
CCGAGAAAAAGATTTAATTTTGAAACACCAAATTATATGTTTAACCAAAAAGTTGCATTAGTAACTTGAATTCAGCATGCTAAATACAAAGGTAATTGGCAAAGTGGTATCTGTCCTTCTTCTACTCATAATTATATTTTTATTTTTTCGGGGAAATCAGGTACTCAGCATGGCTACCAAGATGGCTGGGATAATCCGGATATATTCACCTATACAGGCGAAGGACAGTCTGGAGACATGAAATTCACCAGAGGTAATTTAGCTTTAAAAGACCATCTTAAAAATGGCAAACGAGTGTTTTTATTCGAAAGTGAATCAAAAGGTTTGGTACGATTTAAAAGTGAATTAGAATTCTATGATGTAGATTATTTTGAAACCAAAGATACTAGTGGTACTAATCGAATAGGGATTAAATTTTTCTTTCAAAGAAAAGGAGCTTTTCTGCCCATTCAGCCTTCCTTATTCCATCAGCCATTACTATTGGCAGAACCACCAGTTTTGTATGAAATCAATTTACCAATTTCAACAGAAAGAATTGGTTTAGTAACCTCTCGGGTTGGCCAAGGTGCTTATAGAAAACGAATTGTATACCGTTGGGAATACAAGTGTGCAGTCACAGGATTTAACAATCTTAATATCCTAATCGCTTCTCATATTGTTCCTTGGTCAGATTCTAATGACAATGAAAGACTAGATGTGAATAATGGAATCCTATTGTCTCCAACTTATGACGCACTCTTTGACCAACATTTAATCAGTTTTGAAAACAATGGAAAAATCATTTTATCAGATACAATTGAAAGTCAAGCCTATCAAAAGATTGGTCTAACAGGCAAGGAAAAAATCCTAAAATTCAATTCTCTCAATCCAAACTATTTAGACAGACACCGATTGCAATTTAACAACCTTAAAACAAGCCTATGAAATTTGGATTTAGAATGCCTTCAATTAGCAAAAAAATTGCGGCAAGAACCTCTGTAAAAAGAATCGTTAAAAATAAATTAGGCTTAAAAGCACCTCGAGGCTATGGATGGGTAACCAACCCCAAAAAATTTGTCTACAACAAGGTGTATAATAAAACATCAACAGGCTGTATGCTAAGTTTTTTGCTATTCCTGTCCTTGCCTACAGCGGTTATTTACCTGTGGAATCTTTGGTTTTAAAGAAAAACCCCCGCTGCCGCACGAATCCTTTCGGGTGGTCTATTTCCTCTAATTATTTACCCTTCTCGCACGCTAAGAAATTAGTAATAATTATACCTTAAGGGCTATCAAATTGGCTTGGTAGGGGAAAGCAAAGTCATTAATTGGATTAGATTGGTCTAGCCACGCTATTTCATCGGCTTTTTTTAACATCACAGGCATCCTTTGTTTCATGTTGTGAACATATTTCATCGTATCGTTGGCCTCTGTTGTTAGGATGGTATAGCTGTTTAGTGGCTCTCCTGTTTGAATGTCTTTCCAAGTACTGTAAAGACCTGCGAAAGCAAATATTTCAGCATCCTGTGAGTTAATTTGGTATTTCTCCTTTAGCTTTCCTTTCGGGTCGATCCAGCGCCATTCGTAATAGGCAGTAGCAATAATTAAGCATCGGTTATTAACCGCGTTTTTGAATGAAGCCTTTTCCTCAATGGTTTCAATTCTCGCATTCAAAGTGTTTTTTCTAAAATCCTTATTCCTAGCCCATGAAGGTATGAGTCCCCAACTGTAATTAGTAGATATTATATCAGGTCTTTTATCAACTATGATGGGTGTGTTCAAGTGAGCAAACCCATTAATCATATCTGATACTAAAAAAGCATCTGGATCATCGACAGTTGCTTTAAATCGTTTAGTAACCTCTTTGATCGAGGCATGTTGCTGAGTATAATAACACATATTTATTGCAGTTGAATTTTGGGAAAATCTTCAAAGATAAATTTAAGAAATAGCTGTGGAACTTAGCTTTAATTATATCTGTTGGACTAATGCACTAGATTGTTCTTTATAAAAGCTCGTCTGAAACTTCACCTCTGCTTTCCTTTGAATAAATTTAGTGTTTTTAATTAAGTATAAACTAAAGAATCGTTTATGACGAGTGCCAAATTTACATTAAAGTACATTCGTTGTGTTTTCTACACGGCATCCCAAGTGATCAAAATGCAATCTAATTTCAACGAATGATTTAGTAATTTAATACGGGTCATTCTCTTTTGAACATCTGTTTAACATTTATTAACGAATGTTATTAAAAAAAATCACTAATGTTGTATCGTGAAACAATCAGTAAACGTAGCAACAATTTTCCCTAAACACTTATTTTGGGATATGGACCATAGTAAACTTAGCCTCTCCAGAGATAAGGATATTATAATCCCAAGAGCTTTGTATGCCACAAACCAAGAAACTTTTGCAACAGATATTGTTAAACTAGAACAGTATTATTACAAAACACTAATTCTTAAATACCTCAAAATTAAAAAAGAGCGTATTAGCAACGAAGTTTGTGCAATGGTAGCAAAAAGATACAAAGTACCCACTTTTGCACGTTTCAAGCAAGTATCAGTGCAGTAAGTCCTATTCTAAAACAAACTATCTGAGAGTTACGAAATTTATCAAGCATCTCGCAATTTGCATTAGGTCTTGGTACAAATTTGGCTTTAAGATACAACCATCGCATATCAATTGACATCGATTTTATCGCTCCTGTAATCATTGGAAGAATTGGTTTTGACCAAATTATAGAAGAAGTTGAAAGCGTTTACGGTAAGAAGCAAGTTAATACAATGCTCCTAAATACAGAACTTGACGAACAATTTCTATTTTTAAAAATGTTTATTTCAAAAGAAGATCAAGTTATAAAAGTGGAGTTTTTGCAAAATATGAAATGCTTATTTATTCCAGAAGTATTTGATGGTATTCGAGTAATTCATAAAACAGACATTGGTTTATTCAAATTAATGAGTGCTTCAAATCGTTTTGCTAAGAAAGACATTTACAATTTAGACTATATAACTGATGAAATGCCTTTAATAGAATTATTCAATCAATTCAAAATCAAATCAGAAAAATTCAACCAATCGGAGCATAGGACAATTTTTGATTTAGATAACGAAATAAATCCAATCGACAAACCTGAATTACTTTTAGAATTCGATAGTGTAAAAATTTCAAAACAGAACAGACCATCACACTCAAGCGATAGAATAGAAGTATTAGAAAGCAGTAAACCATGGCAATTATTTAGATTAAATTGGCGTTCTAAAGTAAGAGAACTATACAATTATCTTGGCAAAGATTTTCCTACTCCAACAGGTGTCAGAATAAAGTGATCATTTAAACACTTATTTGCATAGTCCTCAAAGGAAAAAGGAATTTCAAAAAAACATACACGTTAAAAATCCGCGACAACTCAGCTGAGGAATGTGGAAAATCATTTTGATTTTCCACAATAAAATCGCCCAATATTTTCTTTCATTTGGGAACTAATTAGGTTAAAATTTAAATAAAAAATTTAGTTTTTTATATATCTTGCTAAAACGAGAATAGTACTTTTTAATTCTTCAACTACAATCTTAGCTATTTCAGTAGCTCCTTGCTCAGATAGATGGGTATTATCCTCTTTTCCCTGAGGATAATACCCTATTTCGCCAGGCTTGTAATGCAGGTGTAGTTTTTTTGACTGCTCTGGGCCATAAGCGGTTTCTAATAATTCAGAATAATACTCTAAATCTATAAAGGGTACATTATATTCCTGAGCAACCAATCGAGTTTCCATGGGATAATCGCCATGAGTGGGAACTAAAACACCTTGCTCATTAAAATTTCTGCGAACTATAGAGGAAAATAAAACAGGAATCGCACCTTTGGCTCTAGCCTCATTTACAAACCGAATTAAATTATAGCGATAAGCAGTATGCGGATTTGTATATCGAGTGGAATCTGCAATTTTTTCGTCATTATGGCCAAATTGTATAAAAACATAATCGCCTGGTTTTAAAATCTTATAAATCGAATCCCAACGTTTTTCATTTATAAAACTACGCGTACTTCGTCCGTTTACAGCTTTATTAACGATCGTAATATCATCATTAAAAAAAGAGCCTAATACTTGTCCCCAACCATGTTCTGGATTTTCAATAGCTTTAACTTTATTGGCCATAGTAGAATCACCGATTAAATAAATCCTTGTTTTTTGGGCAAAACAGTTTAGTGAAATTAGTAGTAAAAGGAAGGGAATATTCTTCATACTTTCATATTTTTTTCTAAATTAATTTACTTTGCAGAGGTAGGAATTGTAGCCTTTTCACCAATTACAACTTCATTTATCATTACATTTTCGGTGTTATTAACTGTCATTCCATTTTTTGCAGACTGTATTGTTATATGGTCGAGTTTGATATTTTTTACTTTTTCATCAGGGAATCCTTCAATAACGATTCCCGTATTACTAGCTTCAATACAGCTAATGTTGGTAAAAGAAATATCGGAAACTTTTGAAGGAAACAATCCACTGCCTTCTCCGTGATAATTAGCGGTGATATAAATGCAATCTTCTACTTTTCCGAATGCCAAATTATTAAAATAAATATCTTTAATATAACCTCCCCGATCAGAATTTGTTTTAATAAAAATACCTCTTTTTAAATACCCACTGAATTTGCTGTTTTCAACAAAAACATTTTTGACTCCAGCTGACATTTCACTTCCTATAACAATAGCATGCAAACCTTTGAATTCACAATTTCGAATTACAATATTTTCTGAAGGTGTTTCCGAATTATTGCGTCCTTCATTATCTCTACCTGCTTTAATGGCAATATTGTCATCAGCATTGTCAAACAAAATATTTTCAATTAGTATATCGCTAGAATATTCAGGATCAATACCATCGTTGTTATTGTTATGGGCATTGTATTTTACTCCTCGGATAGTTATACTTTTGCTTTTTAGCAAATGGACACACCAAAAAGGAGAATCTTCTATTTGAATGTTTTCAATAAGAATATTTTTAGAATTGACAAACTGAATCAATTGGGGTCTTAAATAATGACCTTCACCAAAAATTCGCTCCTTTACTGGAATGTTTTTATGATTCATTGCTCTACTTAAAAGTTGGTCTTTCTTTTCAAGCGGCTTCCATTTTATCCAGGTATTTTTGGCTTCTCCATCAATTATTCCGTTTCCGGTGATGGCCACATTCTCGACCTTATTGCCGTAAATCATTGGACTATAATTATAGAGCATTGTTCCTTCCCAACTTGTTAAAACTAGGGGATAATCTTTTGTATTAGAACCAAAACGGATTTTTGCTCCATCTTCTAAATGTAATCTTACGTTGCTCACGAAATGAATGGGACCGTTTAGCGTATAAATCCCTTTTGGAACAATTATGGTTCCACCGTTATTTTTTTTGCAAAGTACCATTGCCTCATCAAAAGCAGCTTTGCAATTAGTTATAGAATCACCTTTGGCGCCAAGCTTTGTTACTTCAATTTTGAACGAAGGAATTTGAGGCAACTGAATGCGTTTGATAATTGTATTAACTTTATCAGATGTAAAACTATTATTTTGAGCAAAACAGTTTAAGGAAATAAGCAGTAAAATGAGAAGTCTATATTTCATAATTCTAGTTGTATTTTAAATACATTTCTTTTATTATTTTGGAAAATTCAACACCCAAAATATTTTCAATTGTATATTTTTTCTCTTCCGATTTTCGTAATTGATGTGACCACGAAACTCTTTTATCAGGCTGAAATCCTTCTCCTGAACATTTATATTCTGCGTAAAACGCTGTTTTTTCTGCTTCTGGTTTTGACCAATTATGCCATCCTTCGGATTTTATATGTTTCCCAATATCGCAATTGATAAAAACAGTTTTAGCATAAATACGCCAAGGTCTTCCTAGATAAACAGCATCGGTACTCTCATCTGCTATCAACTTGCAGTTTTTAAACACATAACCAAAAGCAGTATTTTCTGGAGTTGAAGCTGCTGTTATATAAGAGTTCTTTTTACTCTTAACAATACAGTCTTCGAATAAAACAGTCGCGTCTCCAAAAATAAAATCAGTGGTCCCTTCAATATAACAGTCTTTAAAATAGTTTTTAGTTCCTTCTCCAGAAGTGTAAAGTGTATCTTGATTGCCTAAAAAAGAACAATTACTAAAAACAATACGATTCGCATTTACATTCAACGCTACTGCTTGTCCCACCTCGCCAGATGAATTTTGAATCGTTAAGTTTTTAGCAAAAAAATCATTGCCTTCCACTAAAACAGTATAAGTATGAAAAGTGCTGTTTCTACCGATATTAATTTTATTAAAATAATCATCATACGTAATTATGGTTTTCTCACGACTTTCACCAATCAATGTGATTTTTGGGTTCCAAGAATAAATTTTAACCTTCTCATAGTAAACCCCATTTTTCACAAAGATGATAATTCTATCATCTGGAAAAGCTTTTGCAGCATTTATAGCATCTTGAATTTTGGTAAAATCGCCACTTCCATCTTGAGCAACAATAATATTAAAGTCGTCTTTTGGCGTTTTAGTTTCTAATTTTTCAGACCGATCCTTCCCGATGAGATTTTTTTTTTCCACTTATCGTATGCTTTCAAAACCTCTTTTGGCTCATTTGTATACCAAGCGTAACCGTTTCTCCGTTCTTCACCAATTTCAGATAGTGCATATTTCTTGATACCATCTCTATCAGAGAAGAATGGTTTATTGTCATCCAGTTCCATGAAGCGCGCCCATATTGCAGGTGCATTGACATCTGGTATCATTTTCTTGTCAATTATTTTACCTTCTGCATTCAATATTCGATCTTCTCGTAGGCTATTTATTTTCACTTGTTCAAACCACGCAACTGCACTATTTACTGCAGTAATTACTTCTTTAGAGGGATTGTCAAGCGACATTAATAACAAAACTATTTTAGCCGATTCTTTTCCGCTCAATGAAGGCAGTTCATAAGCACGTGCTTTCGCTGGTAAAAGCGTATTTTCATCGTGTTGCGCACACCAACTGGTTAAGACTCCGTTTTGTTTGTATTGTGTTTTTATGATACAGTCAATCCCTTTACTGAACGCTAATTCAATTTTTTTAATCGTTTCATCTGAAGCCTTTATCGAAAAATAATCCGTTTTATCTTTAATCTCTTCAAGTACGTTTAATATGTTGACCATCGAGTCGTCATTATAGGTAATGTGCGTATAGTAGCCTTTTTTTAATGGATAAAATTGTGGCCAACCTCCATTATCGTATTGCGCTTCTAATATATAATCTAATCCAGCTAGAAAAGCACTTTTATACCTTTCGTCAGGAACTTGTCTGTACATTTTTGACAAAAAAACCATTTCTTGATAGGTTGCGCCATTATCTGTAGTGATATTATGCATATCACTTTTTAGCGCCAATAGTTCCTTTTTCTCTTCATCTGAAAGTGGTTTTTGCATTTGAATGTTCTTTGGCCAACCACCAATATTGCGCTGGTAAAGCAACACATTTTCGGCAATAACTTTAGCTTCCGCAGAAACAAACCAGTTCCCTTCAGGCATTTCAGTAATACTTTTCCATGATTTATCAAGCACTTGAGCAAATGTATTAACTGCTAAAAAAACAAGTAGCACAACGCTCCATTTTTGAAATTTTTTCATTTTATTTAATATTAATTAGTAACTCTAAACCAGTCTATTAAAACATTCCCTGCGTCATTTGTCACTCCATTTCGAAGTGCCAAAAAACCTATTTTTGCACCAATCCATTTTCCTTCTCTAGCTGCAAAACTAAAACCAATAGATTTGAATTTTTCTCCGTCGCCACTATAATAAAAATCACATGTTCCACCCTTGCTTACTTTTACCCGCAGATAAAAACTATTGCTTTCTAATTTGTATTTACCATTCTCTGTTTCTAAGCCTTTTTTATCTGCATTCTTACAGATAATTTGAGAGAGATAAAGAGAACCATTTGATTTTTTTACTTTTAAATAGCTATAATCTAAGCCCATAATCAGAAGTCCCGTTTCTTCTTCATCAAAACGAGCATTGAAAGTCATTTTGGTTGTTGCTGTAAATTCCTCTGCAGGAAATTTTTGTAACAATAAATTACTAGCACCAAATAAGTTGGTTGCTTCATTTGGCATAGCTTGGCAATACATCGCATAATAACCCATAGTAGAAGGAAAAGCCCAATATACTTGTGGATTGGCATGCCACTGCCATTGCAAACCTAATTTTGGCAAATTAAACTCATCTGAATCAGGAGGTGTTACTATTGGATGCGATTTTCCAACATTGGGTTTTTTATAAGCCATAACCGGCTCCCCTATTCCATCTCCATCTTTATCATTTCCAATAACCGGCCAATTGTTCACCCATCTCATGGGTTGCAAATGAACAACCCTACCATAAGCCCCTTTATCTTGAAAATGAAAAAACCAGTCTTCACCTGTTTGTGTTTGTACCCAAGCCCCTTGATGCGGACCGTTGATTGCCGTTTTACCTTGGTCTAGTACTTTTCTTTTTTCATATGGACCGTAAATACTTTTAGCTCTTAATACCGTTTGCCCTCCTGTAGGTACACCTCCTGCTGGTGCAAAAACATAATAATATCCGTTACGTTTGTATAATTTAGGGCCTTCAATAGTTGACTCATCTTCGTGGCCATCAATAATAATAGTATCATCATTATTAGCTACAGTTCCCGCTGCATTCATACTACAAATCGCTAGAAGACTTTTGATACCTGCTCTACTTCCTGCGAATGCATAAGCCAAATAAACTTGCCCATCGTCATCCCATAAAGGTGAAGGATCGATTAATCCTTTCCCTTCCTTTACTAAAATTGGTTCGGACCAGACCTTTTTAGGATCTTTAGCTTTAACCATATAAATTCCATAATCTGGGTCAGGATAATATATATAGAATTCATTATGATGAAATCTTATGCAAGGTGCCCAAACTCCATTCCCATGCCCTGGTTTATCATAGACATCTAAGGGAGATTGCTTTTGCATTGCATAATTAACCAACTCCCAGTTGACCATATCTTTCGAATGAAGAATTGGCAAACCTGGAATACAATTAAAAGAGGAAGAAGTCATATAATAATCATCTCCAACTCGTATTACATCCGGATCAGAATAATCAGCATCTAAAATGGGGTTTTTATAGGTTCCATCTCCGTTATCAGCAACCCATACTTTTGAAATGCTACTCTTATTATTTCCTTGAGCCATCACAAAGTGACTACCCAAAAATAATAATACAATGACTTTCAAAAATCTCATGCTATCTTTTTTAAATTATCTGTTTAATTCTAAAGCCGCTAATATAAAAGGCCCAGTAGCTTTAGGATCGTTGTCTTGTTTTCGTTCATTTACATAATATTCGTAAGAACCGTCTCTATAAGGATTTCCTCCTAGTCCAGCAACTGCACAAGCTTGGGTGATGGCAACTTCACCATCTACACTTACTATTATTAACTTTTCTGTCAAACCATCAAAAGCTTTATTAGCTATTGCCTTATATTTTGCTGGTAAATAGCCTTTGTTTGCTCCTTTTGCAAAAGCATAAGCAAACATAGCGCTTCCCGATGCTTCCAAATAATTACCTTCTCTATTTCCTTGATCAGTAACCTGATACCACAATCCCGATTTATCTTGGAATTTAACTAAGCTCTCTGCCACAGCATTCAAATACCCAACCAATTCTTTTCGTTTTGGGTGTTCTTTAGGAAAATAATCCAGAACATCTACTAAAGCCATAGCATACCAGCCAATGGATCTTGACCAAAAATTGGGAGATGTTCCCGTTTGTGAATTGGCCCAAGCCATTTGTTTGCTTTCATCCCATCCATGGTACAATAAGCCTGTTTTTTTATCGGTTGCGTGCAATTGAATTAATTCGAATTGATGGGCTATATCATCCAAATTTTTTCCATTCTCAAACGTAGTTGTGTATTGCGCATAGAATGGTTCTCCCATATACAATCCGTCTAACCACATTTGGTTTGGATATACTTTTTTGTGCCAGAAACCACCACTTTTTGTTCTTGGTTGTTCTTCTAATTGTTTTCTAAGCGTTTGCATCGCAATTAAATAACGAGGCTCTTTAGTTTGCTCATACAAATTAAAAAGTAAACGACCCGCTACTACCATATCAATATTGTAATTTTGAATTTTGTAGGTCGCTATAGTTCCTTTTTCATCAATCAAAATATCTGCATAACTCTTGATATAATTATAATAAAGAGGATTTTTTGTTTGTTTGTAAAGCTCTTCAAAAGAGGTTAAAACAAGACCGTGTACATAATCCCAATGGGGTACTTTTGAATCATCAATCATATACGACTCGGTATGATTTTTCATTAGTGTAAGTGCCATACGTTCTGACCATTTTAAGTCAGTTGAAATTTCACTACCATTATCCTTTTGAGAAAAACCTTTACAACTTAGAAGCAATAATAAATAGAATATTGCTACTGTTACTAGATAATTAATCCGTTTTATTGTCATCATGCTATTATATTTTAATTTTACTGTTCTGTATGAAATCCTCATTTATCTAGTTCTATTGCTGCGAGTAGAAAAGAACCTAATCCGTGAGAATTATCCGCTTTTATTTTTTCACTCATATAATACTCAAATGAGCCATCTCGATATGGGTTCCCGCCAAGACCAGCACTTCCACAAACCTGAGTGATATGTAGTTCACCGCTGTCATCTACTTTGATAAAGTTACTTACTAAACCTTTAAAACCTTTTTCTGCCATCTTTTCATAATCAGGTGATAAGTAACCCTTATGAACACCTTTTGCTAAAGCATATACCAACATAGATGAGCCAGAAGCTTCAAGATAATTACCCTTCCTGGTTTGCAAATTAGGAACTTGATACCATGATCCTGATTCGTCTTGGTATTTACCTACGGCAGAGGCTAGCTCCTTTAAATAAACTACTAATTCTTTTTGTTTAGGATGGTCCTTTGGAAAATAATCCAAAACATCCACTAGAGACATCGCGTACCAACCAAGTGCTCTTAACCAAACATGAGGTGCTGTTCCCAACCTTTTATCAGCCCATGGAATCTGTTTGCTTTCATCCCAAGCATGAAAATACAAAGTTGTCTTTTCATCAAATGTGTGATCATGTAGTAATTCAAACTGAAGTGCAACATCGTTTAACTTATCTCCTCCTTCAAATTCAGAAGTATACCTTGCATAAAAAGGCTCTCCCATATACAAGCCGTCCAACCACATTTGGTTTGGATATATTTTTTTATGCCAAAATCCACCCGATGCAGTTCTAGGATGATCTTCAAACTGTCTTCTTAAAGTTTTTAATGCGGTAAGATACTTATGCTCCTTTGTTTTATCATATAGATTAAACAGTATTTTCCCCGCGTTTATAAAATCAATATTATGATCTTGAGTATTGAAATTTTGAAAAGACCCTGAATTATCTATCAATTCATCAGCATAATTTTTTATATAATCGGAATATTTTGGATTATTGGTTATGACTTCTAACTTTTCATAAGCTGTTAAAATCATTCCTATTTTATAATCCCATTTTGGCTCTAAATGATTATCAATTTGCCAAGCTTGTGGATGTCTTTTAATTATCGACAACGCCATACGTTCCGACCATTTTAAATTAATTGGAATGATATTTTCCTTATTACATTCTTCTTTTTGTACTTTATTTTGTGCATTAAAGTTTGTATTGAAAAACAATATAAAGCCAACCCAAATAAAAATATTTTTTAAGTTATTCATAAACTAAAGTTTATTTTTTTTGTTTAAATCTGCTAGTTTTCCATTCAAATATTCAACGAATTCCGTTTGAGATTTGATACCACCTTTCTCCTGCTCCCAAGCTCCCAAAAAATAAAATGAAGTAGGAGATATTCTAGGCTTAAAAATTAAAAGATGATCAAATTCTGCATCTACTAAATATTCGATTGTACTAACTTCATAAAAAATAGCCATTCCTAGTTGATCTGGAACTAAAGATTGAGAACCATAAGTAGCAATATAAGCCCATTTTTTATTTTTACTTTCATTTTTAAGCAATTGAGTGTTTTTTTGTTTTACAATTCCAGTACAAATTCCTTCAATTGCTTTTGACGGATGAATAGTGTGTCGCGTATAACGTTGATTCGGTTTAATAGTAAGCTCAGAAGTAAAATCAATTTTATCAGAAGCTGTTTTCCAACCATAATAATTCACCGTAACACTAGAGTTATAGGCGTTGTTTTCGACCTTAGCAATTGTGGAATCCACTTCATAAAAATGAAGTCTTTCATTATTAAGATAACGATCAATCGACCCAATTCCGATTCCTTTGCCCGCCTTTAGTATATCAGCACCCCAATCACTCATTTCATGATAAGAATCAAAACCGTCCTGTCCAATTTTTGATAAAATAATTTCTTCTGTTTTCTTACCAAAAATATCAATTGCATTTCTCCAATCTAAATACAGACGGTATCCAATTTTATTACTTTCCCAACCTGGTCCTTCATAACGTATATCAAAAGAATGATCTGTATGTTCCGGAGCCAACTTAAGCTTCTGAACATTCTTGAATGCTCCACCAATGTATTTTCTACCCTCCCAATTACCTCCTTCTTTAACAGAAATCTCTGAATAGGTTTTTGACGTTGTAATTTGTTGCTTTTCTTGTGCTTTGCACGATGATGCTATCCAACCTAAAACGATGACCGATACAATTTTTACTATTTTCATTTTTATGTTGATTTGAAAATTACTTATTCGTTTTTAACTTTAAAAATTTTATCTAAAAAATCAGTTGCACTTTCCACCATTTCTTCAAACCAGGGATCGAAAAACCAAAAGGAATGTGGTGAATTATGAATGTTTTTTATTTTACTATAGATTCCAAATTCATTCAATTTTACAATCATATCATCTCTTCCTGCATGAAAACGAGGAATATCACTATTGACAAACAAAATTGGAGGAGTATTTTCATCAACATGATAAAGAGCCGAAGCTTGATTCCATATTTCGGGTTTTTCTTCATAGCTACCTCCTAACCATAATGCGGCAACTTTTCCTTCTTCTGATTCTGGATGCTTGAATGCCAAGATACCATCCATATCGACTACCGCTTGTACATTTGTAGATGATTTATGCGAACTTTTTCCTTCCTCAAAACTTTTATTACCATTAGTAGTTCCAACTAAAGCTGCCATTTGTCCGCCTGAGGAACAGCCTAAAATAGCGACTCTAGTCGTATCTACATTAAATTTAGCAGCGTTATCTTTAATAAATTGGATAGCACTTTTAACGTCAAATATAGCTGCTGGATATTTTGCTTCTGGAGACAATCTATATTCAACTGCAAAACATGAATATCCTTTTGAAGCAATCTCAATTGCCATTGGCTCCATATGTGATTTATTCCCAGATTTCCAGCCTCCGCCATGAATCATTATTACCCCAGGCTTTATATTATTGGATTTCTTATAAAAAGCATCTAAATGCAATTCCCTTGATCCTACTTTTCTATAAATAACATCCTTAAACTCATCTACTTCTTGATGCTTCTGTTTTATTACAAATTTAATAAAGGGAAATTTAAATTTCTCTTTATTAAAAGTGCTATTTACGGTATAGGATGTATCTATATTAAATTTACTTTGTGATGAAATTACATTCATACAAAAAAACAAAAGCCAACATGCGTTTTTTAATCCTATTTTTAGCATAATTATTATTCAAAAAAAAAAGGAGCTTGGCTACTGACCAAGCTCCTCATTAAACTAAACTCAAAAAAAACTCAACTCTATTATATTAATATCCTGGATTTTGAGCGAAATCTTTATTTTGATTTAAGTCTAAAGCTCCTTGTGGTATTGGTCTTAAAATCTTAAGTGCTCCATTTGCCCCGGCAAAATTACTAGTTTCAATTAAGTAATTATGAGCAGCAGCTCTTTCAACTAATTTACCCGTACGTTTTAAATCAAACCAACGGTGGTATTCACCTAATAATTCTCTTCCCCTTTCATCTAATATATAATCAATATCAAAATCACCAAGAGTTGCAGCAGTAACACCTGCTCTTTTTCTGACTTCATTTAAGCGATCTAAACCAGTTGCGGGAGTAGTTTGTAAATAAGCTTCTGCAGCGATTAAGTAGGTTTCTCCTAAACGAGACAAGATAACATCTCTTGTACTTACTTTACCGGCACTAAAAGGAGTTGTAGTCAAAGGATCGTCAAATTTTCGTACTGGAATCGTACTGTAATCAAAAGAATTAATTACTGAATGATCCGCTGAATATTCTCCCCAAGGATGATATTCAAAACTTGCTGAAAGATTAGCTGTAGCTAAGTAATTTGCTTTATCCAAAGCGGTAAACCATTGTGGCTCATAAAAATCCAAAACCTTTAATTTACTATGATCCGCAACTCTATAGTAATCATAATATGATTCATATATTTCAGTCATAAAGGTAGCACCCCAACGCTTATCGTCTTTAGTAAATAAACTTAATGCAAAGTCTGTTGGGCATAAAGTATAACTCCTATTTGGCATTTTGCCAGCAACTTCAGTACCTCCTAAATAAGAACTAAAATAATAAAATTGCTGATTTCCTAAATTTAAAGGATCTATACTAACAGAACCTTTATCATATTGAACTGAAAAAATAGTTTCAGCATTGTTATCATTCCCTGGTTTAAACAATTGATCACTAGCAAGACTTAATAATTGACCTCCAATTGCAGCGTCAGCATAACTGGCAGCAGTTGCAAAATCACTTGCGCTTGCAAAAGTTTCATATCCTCTAGTCAAATATACTTTAGCCAGCAAATCTTGAACGGCTCTTTTGTTTACTTTTCCATTATATGCGCCAGAACCTACGCTAGTAAGTGCGGCTTCTAAATCAGTTATGATTTGAACGTACACCTCTTCTGCTGAATTTCTTTCAAAAGACAAAACTGGAGATGAAATATATTCAGTAACGATTGAAACTCCTCCATATGTTTGCACCAATAAGAAATAAGCATTAGCTCTCAAAAACTTTAATTCACCGACTATAGCACTGATATCTGAAGTTTCCTCAGTAATAGTTGAAAAATGCAAAGCCATGTTTGCTGTTTGAATAGCTTGATAACAAGAGTTATACAATTGATCTACTCCTTCAGAAGAAGGAATTAATCCCGTATATTGACTTAGCCCAACTGGTTCGATTCCTCTCCCTTTTGCATACAAATCAGTACCTGCACAAAATAACCAAGGTTCCCCACCATAGATCTCCCTTAGTTGAGAATAATTAGAATTTACTAATGCTTTAAAACCATCTTTTGTAACATAAAAACTTTCAGCGGTAACATTTGATAGATTTTCTTCCTCAATATAACTACTACAAGAGCTAAAAGTCGTTACAATTACTCCTAATATTAATATTATTTTTTTCATCTTATTTCTTTATTAAAATTTAACACTTAATCCCAATTGATACGTAATAGATGCTGTACGTCCCACACCTAATCCTGCAGCAGCCCATTCTGGGTCATACCCTTCATAATTTGTTATTACAAATGGATCTAGAACATTAGCATAAATTCTAAAATTACTTATTTTTAATTTTTTGATTAAGTCAGAGTCTAAACTATATCCTAGCGATATATTTTTAACTTTTACAAAAGAGGCATCTTTATAAAAAGCAAAATTACTACCCCAGTACGCTCCTTCATATCTAGGACGTGGACTTGTATTAGATGTCATTTCTTGGATACCCGCACCATTCTCTGGAACATACCAATCAGCTAAGTCTAATTTTTGACGCCCTCTATCAGCTGTATCAGCAAAATTATCATGAAATCTACTTAGAACTGTGACACCTTGATTTGTTATAACTGAAACATTAAAATCAAAATTACCCACAGTCAATTTAGAATTTAAACTTCCTGACCATTTAGGGTCTGTATTTCCAACAATTGTTCTATCATCAGCGTCAATTTTACCATTATTATCTAAATCTTTTGGTCTAGCTTCACCAGGTTTTTGATTATATACAGCCGCTTCAGTAGCTTGATCCGCTTGCCAAATTCCATCAAAAACATAGTTATAAAGCGAATGTATATTTTCTCCAATAAACAAGTTATTTCCAATATCATCAACTTCTTTTTGATCATATAGCGACACTAACTTATTTGTGTTTTTAGTAAAGGTAAAAGTAGTCTCCCAAGAAACATTCTTTGTTCTTATGTTCTTAGTGGTTATCAGAGCTTCGAATCCTTTATTACTAACAGAGCCAACATTTGAAAAAGTTGTAGCCCATCCTGATTCTCTAGGAAGTGCTTGCGCAAATATTAAATTATCAGATAATCTGTCATAAAGATCTACGCTACCGGTTATTCTATTGTTAAAAAAGCCAAAGTCAAAACCAAAATTTAATTCTCTAGTTTTTTCCCAAGACAATTCCTTATTAGCTAATGAATTTGCCAACCAACCATTTGCAGCTGTTGAATTAAAATCATAGTACGTCTGTTGGTTTAATCCATTCAAAGTAGAATACGGATCCACAGTATCATTTCCTGTGTACCCAATACTTGCTCTTAATTTTAAATCCGAAATAGTAGAACTGTTTTCTAAAAAAGATTCTTTATTTAATTTCCAAGCTAATGCAACAGAAGGAAAAAACTCCCATTTATTTCCATCAGATAGCACTGAAGACCCATCCCATCTATTTGAAGCTGTTACCAAATATTTATCCATGTATGAATAATTGATACGCGCGGCATATGAACTTAACGTGTTTTTCTCAAAACTTGAACCAACGTTGAAAGTTGACTGAGCTCCTGCACCTACATTATAAAATCCAGTGTCAAAAGGCTGAGAGGATGAAAAAAGATAAGAAGTTTCTGTTCTGTTTGAATATAAACTTTGCAGCCCTAAGAAACTGAATACATGATCCTTATTTAGTGTATAGTTAATATTAAACTGATTATCCCAAGTATAATTAAAATTATTATAATTAGACATTGATGATGAAATAGATTTACCTCGAGATTGACCTAGATTAGTTTCAATACCGTAAGCTTCTCCTGTTCTGTAATCTGCAATACCTGCAGAATAAGTTGTTTTAAATGAAAGCCATGTTATAGGTTTGTATTCTAAAAAGATACTACCAACTGTTTTCCATTTTTTTCTCTCTTGAGTAGAGTTAGCAATCTCTAACAAGGGATTTAGGGTACTTGTTTTATTTATAGCTGAAGTCCCATTAGGATAAGTTAACTTACCTGGTTGAAAAAATAATTCACCTATTATTTCGTTCCCATCTGCGTCAATTGCCCAAGGTGAGGTAAGAGGGTTTAATCGAAAGGCTTCTTGCATAGCTAAATCACTACCCAATTTCTCGTCAACATGACTAACCGTTATATTTGCACCCGTAGCGAACTTATCGTTGATTTTATGATTTACGCCCGCTTTAAATGAATATTTATTAAGACCTTCTTTATCAATATTTCCAGTTTCATTCTGTACTCCAAAACCTAGATTATATCCGATTCCATTTTCTGATCTTCCAGAAATATTTACATAATTATTTTGTGTTATCCCGTTATCAAGTACTGCATCATACCAATTAAAAGTATATCCAGAAGCAGCTCTGGAGGCTAACAATCCACTTCCGTTGCCAGCTGAGGAAGCATTTACTTCTGGAGTGTCGTTTAAAGGCGTTTTGCTTAAGTAAGCTGATTGATGGTAATACCACCATTTTTCGCCACTCATCATTTTTGGTAATCGTGCAACTTCCTTAGTACCAAAAGAAGATTCTAATGATACCGAAATCCCAGATTTAGCAGTAGCACCACTTTTAGTAGTTACTATTACAACTCCACTCGCTCCCCTAGATCCATATATCGCCGCTGAAGAAGCATCTTTTAATACATCAATTCTTGCAATATCTTGCGGATTTAAAAAGTCTATCCCATCTGTTGGTACTCCATCAACAATGAATAATGGACTTGAACCATTCAATGAGTTAGACCCTCTGATAGTAACATTGTACCCATCACCAATACGTCCTGTATTTGATGTGATTTGGACACCGGCAATATTTCCTTGGATTGCTTCCAATGGATTTGTTGCATTTCTTTGAGTTATATCTGCAGCACCTAAACTACTTACAGCACCTGTAAGATCTGTTTTTTTGACACTACCATAACCTACAACTACAACTTCTTGTAGCGATTCTGACTCTGATTTAAGTACAATAGTAATGTTTTTAGACCCAGCTACATTAATATTCTGCGTTGTAAAACTAATATAACTGATGCTCAAAACTGCCTTTTCCGTAGTTAACTTCAAAGCAAACTTTCCATCAATATCAGTACTAACGGTATTGACCGTTCCTTTTTCAATAATATTAACACCTGGCAATGTATTACCTGATGCATCCTTTACCGTTCCTGTTATAGTATTCCCTTTTTGGGCACTAGCCTCATTTCCCATAAATACGGTCAAAATGAGAACAAAAGCAAAGCACCAATTCGTGCCCTTTTTAAATAGTTTTTTAATAATCATAGTTTTAATAATTTAGTGGTTTAATTAGTTATTTATTGATGTATTTTTTTTGATCTAAGGGGATATTCTCTATTAGGCAACCATTGATATAGGTTTCAATTAGTTTAAGCCCTTCTAAGTTTTCAATTGAATACGGTTTCTCTACCTTCTCAATCACTACATTGTCCAAAATTACATTTGCTATTGGTGATTCTTTATATCCTTTTGCCAATATCCCATACTTGCCTCCGTCTTTAACTTTTATGTTCTCAAGAAATACATTTCGTACTTGAGGAATAAAATCACCTTCTTGGTTTCCGTATATTCCATAAAACATATTAATTTTTAATACGGCTTCTTTTACTTGTCCTACTTCTAAGTTTCTTACATAGATATTTTCAATAAGTCCACCTCTTTTTGAATTCGTTTTTATTCTAATTGCCCTTTCAAGATTAGGACTATCCATAATACAATTTTCAACAAAAACATTTTTTACTCCTGCTGAAATTTCACTGCCAATTACCACACCTCCATGCCCATCAATCATCTTACAATTTTGCACAATAATATTTTCACTTGGCATAGCCACACGTCTACCATCAGCATTTCTCCCTGATTTTATAGCAATACAATCATCTCCAGTATTAAAGGTGCAGTTCTTAATAATAACGTTTTTAGAATATTCCGGATCACAACCATCATTATTAGGTCCATGACTTTGTACGGTTACACCGTCAATCGTAACGTTGGATGATTTCATAGGGTGAATAACCCAAAATGGAGCATTTATAATTTTTACTTCTTTCAATAATACATTTGTACATTCAAAGAAATCAACAAAAGTTGGCCTTAAATAATGTCCTTCTCCAAAAACTCTTTCAGAAACAGAAACACCCTCTTCAGCCATATCCATTAAACGAAATAAATTCAATGGGTCTTTTTGGTTAGGCATCCCTTTAGACCATCCATAGGTTTCGCTTCCACTCCACAACCACCAGTTTTCATTTGACGCCTGTCCGTTTAAGACTCCTTTTCCTGTTACAGCAATATTCGACTTTTTATACGCATAAATTAAAGGGGAATAATTCATTAGTTCCGTACCTTCGTACGAGGTGTGAACAATTGGATAATCTAACGGATTTGTACTGAATAAAATTTCAGCACCCTCTTCTAAATGTAAATTAACATTATTCTGCAAATTTATTGGTCCAGTTAAGTACTTCCCCATAGGAATTAATACTGTTCCTCCACCTTCAATAGAACAAGTTAAAATAGCTTTATTTATAGCTATTGTATTATCGACCTTTTCATCAGCTAACGCTCCAAAATCAAGAATACTATATGTTTTATCATTAAAAAAAGGAACTTCAATACCCTTAACAATGCTGTCCATAATACGCCATTGCTTTCCTGCAACTTCCATTTGCTGACTTCCCTTGCAAGAAATAAATAACATAGTAATCGCCAATAAAATATATTTTTTTTTCATATGGATAAATTTGTAACCTCAATTTTGCACGTTATAAATTTCTCTATTTGATCAGAGCAAATTAATACTATGCAATCGATTACACAAACATAAATATTAATTACCATAAAAACAAAAAAAAAAACATTAAAATGCTATTAGTATAAAATTTAATCTTTATTTTTATATTAATTGTAAAAATAAATACGAATTTATCTACATTTAGGAATAATACGGAGATCTGAAATCTACTTAAAGACCTTTATGATTTTTTTAGGTAATCGATAGCATAAAAATTTATTTAACCAGAAAAAAACATTAATTTTACTAACTTTAAAAATGAATGTACAAATATGAGTGAAAAAACAACGATTTACGACATTGCAAAAAAACTCAAAATATCGGCTGCAACAGTATCTAGAGCATTAAATAATAATCCAAAAATAAGCGAAAGTACATGCAAACTGGTTCAAGAAACAGCGGCTAAAATGAATTACAAACAAAACCGACTTGCGTTAGCTCTTAAAAGTGGCAAAAGCGGAAACATAGGTGTAATTGTACCACGTATCAACACTAACTTTTTTGGAACAATAATAAGAGGAATTGAAGAGGAATTACATACCAATAAATACAACGTTATTATCTGTCAAACTCATGAAGATGAAAATAGAGAAATTGAGAACATAACTACATTACTTGATGCACAAGTGGATGGCATAATGATCTCCGTCACTAATGTCTCTAAAAATAATGAAAAAATTATCAAAAGTGTACTAAATAAAAAAGTACCTCTAATATTTTTTGACCGAAAAAAAAATATTGATGGGGTTAGCTCTGTAACAATTGATGATTTTAACGGGGGTTACATCGCTACAAAACACCTCATTGATCAAGGCTGCAAACGAATAGCACATTTGAGTGGTGATCAAGCTTTAGAAATTTACGAAAACCGTTTTAAAGGATATCAACAAGCATTACTTGATAATAGCATTGAATTTAACGAAAGTTATGTTATTCGATCTAAAAGTAGCCTAGAGGATGGTGCTATTGCAACCACTAAGTTATTAGCGTTAAGCCCCGCCCCAGACGCTATATTTTCCGCTAGTGATTTTGCTGCATTAGGCGCTATACAGGAACTTAAAGCAAATGGTATAAAAATTCCACAAGATTTTTGTGTAGTAGGCTTCGGTAATGAGCCTTTTACTAAATTCATGGAGCTTTCCATTTCTACGGTTGACCAATCGCCTCTTGAAATGGGAAACATGGTAGCTAAGGTATTTTTGGAGCAAATAAACCATATTGAAAACTTCAAAATGGAAAAGAAGATTGTCTTAAACCCAATTCTACATGTTAGAAAATCATCATCTAGAAAAGATGTATAAAAAAAGCGTGAAAGAACAACCTTTCACGCTTTAGAATTTAAACAAAACCAAAAAAAATTATAACGAAACGCCTCTCTTCCAAGGAATGAAATCATTCTGATTTAAAATAGCAGCTTTCGTCTTTATTGTACCACTTGCCACGTTAATAATAAATTCTAGCATTTCATCAGCCATTTCATCTATTGATTTTTCACCTGTAATAATTCCACCGGTGTCAATATCAATAATATCTGACATTTTTTTAGCTAGTTCAGAATTGGACGAAATTTTTACAACTGGTGCAATTGGATTTCCCGTAGGAGTTCCTAAACCTGTTGTAAACAAAACCATATTCGCACCAGAACCTACCATGGCTGTTGTACATTCCACATCGTTGCCTGGAGTACATAGCAAGTTTAAACCTGGTTTTGAAATATATTCGCCATAGTCTGAAACACCAACAATTGGGGAAGTACCGCCTTTTTTGGCTGCACCTGCTGATTTCATAGCATCAGTAATCAAACCGTCCTTAATGTTACCTGGAGACGGATTCATATCAAAGCCCGATCCTGCATCAACAACTGTTTTTTCGTACCATTTCATCAATTCAAGAAATCGAACTCCATCCTCATCCTCATTGCAACGGTTTACTAATTCTTGTTCAACACCGCACAATTCAGGGAATTCTGAAAGTATCGTTGTTCCTCCTAATGCAGTTAACATATCCGAAGTTACTCCTAATGTTGGGTTAGCTGAAATTCCCGAAAATCCATCTGAACCTCCACATTCTAAACCTATCGTTAATTTCGATAATGGCGCTGGAGCTCTTTCCAACGCATTTGCTTTTTTGATTGCCTCAAAAGTATCTTTTACAACACTACTTAACATTGCCTCAATAGTTCCTATTTGTTGTTGATCATAAATCAAAACAGGCTTTTTACTATTAGGGTTGATTTCGTTTAAAGCATCTTTAAATATCTGAATCTGTAAATTCTGACAACCCAAACTTAATACCGTTGCTCCCGCTACATTAGGATTATTTACATATCCAGCTAATAACTTAGCTAAACTATGCGAATCCTGACGAATCCCTCCACAACCACCTTGATGCGTGATGAATTTTACTTCTATATTTTTGAATAAATCAGCTTCCGCAGATTTTGCAGCTGCTTCTGTTGAACCATTCTCTCCACTTACTAATGAACGAAGTAACAATTGATAGTCGTTCTCTTTCGGTTTCATTAATTCCTTTTCGAAAATATCTTTTAAGATTTCGATATTTCTGTTTTCACAAAAAACCAATGGAAAAAACAACCAAACATTTTCGGTTCCAACTTGTCCATCTTCTCTATGATATCCTTGAAAAGTCCTATCTTTCCATTTATCTACGTTAGGTACGGTCCAACCAATTGCTTCAGTTTTTCCAGTAACTTTATCGCTTTCATGTTTAACATTTAGAGTTGATAGTAGGCCACCTTTTTCAATGCGTTCACTTGCCTTACCCACTAAAACGCCATACATGATAATACGATCTCCTATTTCTAAGGTAGTCATCGCAATTTTATGCTTCATTTTTACATCAGAAAGCACTTTTATCAATTCTCCTTCAAATTGTATCTCTTCCCCTTGAGTGAGATTTACTAATGCCACCGCAACATTGTCCGATGGATTTACTTTTATTAATTTTTTTTGCATAATTATAAAAACTATAATTGGTGACTAATACTAAACTTTTTTAAGGAAATGAACAAAACCTTGCTCAATTCCATTTGCTTCAATCTCGTTCAAAGCCAAAACTAACGCCTCTGATAAACCTTTTACCTTTGTTAAATCTTCTCCCCAGAATTCAGTATTTGATAAGGTTTGACCTACTACTTTTGCAGTGTCATTCGATGCCCAAATTTCTTGAAAAACGTTTGTTATTTCTTTGCTGTCATCTACCGGTAAAGATGTTTCTTTCCAAGTTCCTTTGTAAAAACGAATCAAACAGGCAAATGCAAAAGTCAAGTTCGTTGGTACTTTATCATATTTTGAGATGTACTCTAAAACACTTGGTAACACCCTTACTTTAAATTTCGAAATAGAATTCAAAGCGATACTAGATAAATTATGTTTGATAAACGGGTTTCTAAAACGATCTAAAACATCGGCAGCAAAAAGATCTAATTCTGCTTTGTCCATTTCAATTGTTTCATTGATTTCATCAAAAATAGCTTGATTGATAAATTTACCTGTGAATGCATTATCTACTGTTTCTTTTACAGTTTCATTTCCATACATTAATGAAAAAGGAACCATCGCAGTGTGCGCTCCATTTAAGATTCTTACTTTTCTTGTTCTATACGGCTGCATATCTGCAACAATTTTTACATCAAGATTTGTTTTATGAAATGGCAATTTAGCTTTCAAATCTTCTCCTCCTTCAATAACCCACAGGAAAAAGGTCTCGGCAGTAACAATTAAATTATCTACATAATCTAATTCTTTATTGTAAGCATCTATTTCGGCTCTTGGATATCCTGGAACAATTCTATCAACAAGCGTATTGTGAAACGAATTGTTTTCTTGGATCCAATTTTTGAAATCAGCTCCCAAATTCCAATCCTCACTGTATTTTAATATAATTTCTTTTAAAGTATCAGCGTTATTATTGATTAATTCACAAGGAATTATCGCCAAGCCTTTTGCTGCATCTCCATTAAAATATTTGAATCTTTCATGCAAAAGCACCGTCAATTTTGCTGGATAAGAACTTGGTGGTTGCATAGTAGGAGTATCGGTACTTACATAAGCAATACCGGATTCTGTTGTATTCGAAATAATAAATGCCAATTCATCCTCTTTGGCTAAAGCCAAATAATCATTGAAATTAGTATACGGATTGATTCCTGAAACCAAATTTGAAATTAATGTTTTCTCTTGAACCTCTTGTCCTTTTGTCAAGCCTTTCATAAACAAAGTATACAGGCCATCCTGGTCGTTTAGCATATTGACCATTCCGTTTTCAATAGGCTGTACTACTGCAATTCCAGCATTAAAATCAACTTTTTCATTTAGTTCTTGAAAAGCATAATCAATAAATGCTCTTAAAAAATTCCCTTCTCCAAATTGCACTACTTTAATAGGCTGCAATTCCTCTAAACCTGTATTTATTCTATTTAATTTTTTCATTATATATGGATATAAAATGTACTTTTATTTTTGATGAATTTGCCGATATTTAAACACCACTATAAACAGAGAAGCCTCCGTCAACAGTGATTTTTGAACCGGTAACAAACTTAGAATCGTCACTTAGTAACCACACTAATGCGCCTTCGAGTTCTTGTGCTGTCCCAAAGCGATTAAAAGGGGTTTTATTGATTATTAAATTTCCTCTTTCAGTCAAGCTGCCGTCTTCATTTGTTAAGAGTGTTTTATTTTGTTCTGTCAAAACAAATCCGGGAACTATAGAATTCATTCTAATTTTATCTCCAAACCGTTTTGCTAGTTCCACTGCAAACCACTGCGTATAACAATCAATTGCTGCTTTACCTAAGCTGTATCCCAACACTTTAGTAACAGCAAGATGAGCCGTTACTGAAGAAATATTTACGATACTACCAGAGCCATTATTTTTTATTGCTTCTCCAAAAACTTGTGTTGGCAATATTGATCCAAACAAATTCAGATTCATTGCTTCTTGAATGGCCGACATATTCAGCTTAAAAAGATCTTGATTAGGTTGCACTACTGCTTCTGGAATATTTCCTCCTGCAGCATTTACCAATCCGTCAATTTTACCAAAAGCATCTGACATTTTTTCTCTTGCGGCTATTAGCTGTTCTTCATTTGTTACATCTGCAATCAACGGAATCGCTTTTCCGCCTTGCTCAACTATTCTATTCGCACGTTCGGTAGCAATTTTTTCATTCCGTCCTAAAATTCCAATTGCACCACCTGCTTTAAAGACACTGTTGATAAAAGAATCTCCAATAATACCAGTACCTCCAGTAATTACGATGGACTTTCCCACTAATGATAAATTGTTTCCCAAAATCGTATCTGTTTTTATTTATTCAATGGTCACTACTTAATTAATTTGCCAATAAAAACTAGCTTCTTAACTCTTTAATCGTTTCCAAGGTCTCTTTTACTTTTAGACGCAATCCTTCAAAATCTTTATTTGCTAAAATTTCGCATGAAATCAATTGCGACCCAATACCAACGCAGGTTACACCAGCGTCAAACCAACTCTTTAGATTTTCTCTATTTGTAGAAACACCTCCTGTTGGCATGATGCTTGTCCATGGGCAGGGCCCTTTAATTCCTTTGACAAATTGTGGCCCGTAAATATCTCCAGGAAATAACTTTACAATTTCGCATCCTAATTCCTCAGCGCGAGCAATTTCAGTTAAAGTTCCACAGCCAGGTGACCACAATACTTTTCTCCGATTACAAACGATGGCTATATCTTCTCTCAAAACTGGAGTAACAATAAAATTAGCGCCTAATTGCATGTAAAGGGAAGCAGCAGCTGCATCAGTAACTGAGCCAACTCCTAAGATCATTCCTGGCAATTCAGCCAAGGCATATTTGTTTAATGCGCCAAAAACTTCAAAAGCAAAATCACCTCTACTGGTAAATTCCATTAAACGAGAACCCCCATCATAACAAGCTTTCAACACCTTTTTACTCAGTTCAATATCCGAATGAAAAAACAAAGGAACCATTCCATTCTCTTTCATCACAGTTGCCACTTCAATTCTTGAATACTTTGCCATAACTTTTTATCTTGATACTAATCCGGATATATTTCCGTCTAGCATATTTTCAACTTCTTTTAAGGTAACCAGATTATAATCTCCTGAAATAGTGTGTTTTAAACAACAGGCTGCTACTGCAAAATCTAATGCTCTTTGCGTCTTATTTGGATACTCTAACAAACCGTAAATCAATCCTCCCATAAAAGCATCACCACTTCCTACTCGATCCACAACTGGAGTTACTTCTTGAATGGCTGCATTGTAAATTGCTTTCCCATCAAATAAAATACCGCCAATTCTTTGGTGTGAAGCACTTACAGAATAACGTAATGTAGTTGCGACTGTTTTTAAATTTGGACATAGATCAAACAACTTACTATACAAAACAGGAAGTGACTGTAGATCTTGATAATTAGGATCTACTTTGGCTTGACCTAACATAAAATAAGCGGTATCTATATCTCCTAAAATAACATTCGTGTATTGCAATAATTCTGGCATGACCTCACTTGGTGTTTTACCATATTGCCATAATTTTGATCGATAATTTAGGTCACATGAAATGGTTAATCCTAATTGATTCGCTACTTTAACGGCTTCAAGACAAGCTTCGGCAGCACCTTCAGAGATAGCTGTTGTAATTCCGCTCCAATGAAACCAAGTAGCTCCTTCTAGTACTCTTTCCCAATCAATGGCCCCTTTTTGAATTGTTGCCATAGCGCTATGGGCACGGTCATAAACTACATTACTCCCACGAGTTCCTGCTCCGGTTTCTAAATAATAAGTACCCAAACGTTCTCCGCCAAAAATTACATTCTTGGACTCTACGTTCATTTTTCGCATTTCTCTCAAAGCACATGCACCAATTTCGTTATCGGGTAACCGAGTAACAAATTCAGCATTTACACCATAATTTGCCAAAGAAACACCTACGTTAAATTCACCACCGCCATAAGTAGCAGTAAATGTTTTAGCTTGCGCAAAGCGCAAATGCCTTTCTGTAGAAAGACGCAACATTATTTCACCAAAAGCAACAACTTTATTCATTGTATTAGAATTAAATAGTGGTCTTAATTAAAATTTAAAATACTCCTTGGCATTGTTATAACTAATATCAGACACCATTTTACCAATCCATTCCATGTCATTTGGTAGTTCCCCTCTTTTAATTTCATCCCCTAAAAGATTACAAAGAATACGTCTGAAATATTCATGTCTTGGAAACGATAAAAAGCTTCTAGAATCAGTCAACATTCCTATAAAACAACTAATTAATCCCATATTTGAAAGGGCGTTTAATTGTTTTGTCATTCCATCTTTTTGGTCTAAAAACCACCATCCTGAACCAAACTGTACTTTTCCTTTAACACTTCCGTCATTAAAATTTCCAATCATGGTTGCCATCACCTCGTTATCAGCTGGATTTAGATTGTAAATAATGGTTTTTGTCAATTTATCTTTACTGTCTAACGCATTTAAAAAGCCCGACAGTTTTTGTGCCTGCGGATAATCTCCTATGGAGTCCCAACCTGTATCAGGTCCTAGAATTCGATGCATACGTGCATTATTGTTTCTTAATGCACCTAAGTGAAATTGCTGCACCCATCCGTATTCATGATAGGTTTCACATAAAAATAGTAAAATAGCACTTTGAAATTTCAAAGCTTCTTCATTATTCAATACTGCATTTTCTCTTTTCTTTTTGAAGATGGCGTTTACTTCGCTTTCAGTAAAGTTTTCGAAGTAAATTTGGTCTAAACCATGGTCACACAGTTTGCAACCGTTTTTGTCAAAATAGTCAATTCTATTTCTTAATGCGGTACATAAATCAGCATACGTATTTATTGCTATACCAGCCGCTTGACCTAATGTATCAATGTAATCATTGTATCCGTCCACTGAAATCAAGATGGATTTATCAGGTCTAAAAGCAGTACTTACTTTTGTTTTGAAATCGCTTTTAGCTAATTGTTGATGGTATTCTAAAGTATCAATTGGATCTTCAGTAGTACATACAAATTCAGCATTCACTTTTGTAAGCAAATTTTGAGTGCTGTAAGCCGATGAATTTATTTTTGCAGAAGCTTGTTCATAAATCGACTCCGCTGATTTTTCATTTAGTAAATCATAAATATCAAAATAACGAGCCAGTTCAAGATGTGTCCAATGGTACAAAGGGTTACGCATTGTATAAGGAACTGTTTTTGCCCAATTCATAAACTTATCCTTATCAGAACCACTTCCAGTCACGAATTGCTCATTTATTCCTAGCGTACGCATCGCACGCCATTTGTAATGATCTCCATTTATCCACACTTGGGTAATATTGTCAAAAATGGTATTTTCGGCAATGTGCTTTGGTGATAAGTGATTGTGATAATCAATAATAGGCTGATTTTTAGAATAATTATGATATAATTCTTCAGCGTATTTATTTTCTAATAGAAAATTATCATTTATAAATTTAGTGCTCATTTATCGGTTTCTTAAAAATTAATTCTCGTTTGAAGGTTTCCCGATAGTGGCTAGAATACCACCATCAACATATATAATTTGCCCATTGACAAACTTGCTTGCCTCAGAAGCCAAAAACACAGCAGTTCCTGCAAGATCTTCAGGATCTCCCCATCTACCAGCTGGTGTTCTACTAATAATAAAATCATTAAATGGATTTCCGTCAACACGAATAGGCTCTGTTTGAGTAGTTGCAAAATAACCTGGACCTATTCCATTCACTTGGATGTTGTATTTTGCCCATTCGGTTGCAAGATTGCGCGTCAACATCTTCAATCCGCCTTTTGCAGCAGCATAAGCCGAAACACTATTTCGTCCAAGCTCACTCATCATAGAGCAGATATTGATAATCTTCCCTTCGTTGCGTTCAATCATTTGTTTCGCTACTAATTGCGACATGATAAATGGCCCAACTAAATCCACATCGATTACTTTTCTAAAATCGGCAACCGGCATTGTAATAGCCAATTCTCTTTTTATAATTCCTGCGTTATTGACTAATATGTGAATATCACCCAATTCTTTACCAATTAATTCGATATTTTTTGCGGCAGCATTTTCATCTGTCACATCAAATAAATAACCTGAAACTAGGTATCCTTTGCTTTTATAGTAGGTAAGAGCTTCTTCCATTTTAGATGGAGTTGTACCTGTAATTACAAGTTCAGCACCAGCACTTGCTAATCCTTCAGCCATTGCCATTCCTAGGCCGTGAGTTCCTCCAGTTACAAGGGCTCTTTTTCCTTTTAAATTAAATAAAGTCATAATTATTTTATCTTAATTCATTGATTTTGCAAACATCCATATCTCCATAGTCTAAATTTTCACCAGCCATTCCCCAGATAAAAGTATAGTTGCTAGTTCCTGAACCAGAATGAATTGACCATGGTGGAGAAATTACTGCTTGATGATTGTTCATCCAAATATGCCTTGTTTCCTGTGGTTGTCCCATAAAGTGACATACGGCCTGATTTTCCGGAATATCCAAATAAAAATAAACCTCCATTCTACGATCGTGAACATGTGCTGGCATAGTGTTCCAAACGCTACCAGTTCTCAACTCCGTCATACCCATTTGTAATTGACAAGTAGTAACTATTCCACCAATAATCATTTGGTTTACGGTACGGTGATTCGCTGTTTCCATTGCCCCCAATTCTAATTTATTGGCTTCTGCCAAACTCACTTTTTTCGTGGGATAACTTTTGTGAGCTGGGGCTGAATTGATATAATATTTTGCTGGGTTTTTGGGATCAGTACTTTTAAAAATCACCTCCTTATTTCCACTCCCAATATAGAGTGCATCTTTAAAATTTAACTCATGAGTAGCTCCTTCAACAACTACAGCACCGCTTCCACCAACATTTATGATTCCCAGTTCTCTCCGATCCAGAAAATTTTCAGATTTTAAATAGGGAATCGTTTCTAATTTCAAACTTTTATTAACTGGCATAATCCCTCCAACAATGTATCTATCGTACATAGAATAGGTTAATTGAATTTCATTTTCAATAAAAAGAGTTTCAATTAAAAAATGCTCTCGAAGTTCGTCTGTGCCATATTTCTTAATATCTGTTGGATTTGTTGCATACCTAAAAGAAAAATTTATCATGATATTTATTTTTATGTAATCGATTGCACAAATATAACTTATATTCTTTTAATTACTTCTCTTTAGGCGATTTATAATTTCCTAAATAGTTAAATTAATTTTAAAAGCTCTAGAACTATCCTCTTTCTTTTTATAATAAGATGCTAAGAATAATTATTTCACTCGGAAAAATTAAATAAAGTATTTAACTATTACTCTATTTCTCCAAATTACCATTGACTAATCGCCAAATATTTAAGAGATTAACTTGTCGAAGAGCTGCAGGTAAAAGCGTATCTGGATAATCTTGGAAACAAACGGGTCTTACAAAGCGTTTAATTGCATTTGCTCCTACCGAGGTTGATTGTGGTGCAGTGGTTGCTGGATAAGGTCCGCCATGAACCATAGAATAGCAAACCTCAACTCCAGTAGGATATCCATTAACCAAAATACGACCTACTTTTAATTCCAAAATATCAAATAGTACGCTATAATCAGCAAAATCTTGAGTAGTTCCAAAAACAGTAGCAGTAAGATGTCCCACTAAATCTCTAGCCGCCTTAAGAATATCCTCTTTCGTTTGAACTTCGACCAATACGCTTGAAGGTCCAAAGTTTTCTTCTGATAAAACTTCATTTTCAAAGTAATTGGCTATTGATGTTTTAAATATTTTTGGAGTTGCGCTATTAGGTGTATTTTCACCCAATCCTGCGGCAAATTCTTCCACCTGTGGAATTTCTAATGTTTTATATACGCCTTTATCATATGCTTTTTTCATTTCAGGAGTCAACATGGTTCCCGAAGGAACTTCACTAATTTTATGATTTAATTGCTTGTAAAATTGATCAATATTCTCTGTTTTTTGAATAAAGGAAAGTCCAGGATTGGTACAAAATTGACCGACTCCAAGAGTAATGGATCCGGATAAACCATCGGCAATTTCTTCTGCTCTTTCTTTAAGTGCACCCGGCAAAATAAATACCGGATTAGTGCTTCCCATTTCCGCAAAAACCGGTATGGGCTCTGCCCTTGCATTTGAATATTCAACCAAGGCTTTACCTCCAGCGTATGATCCTGTAAATCCTACAGCTTTTATGCCAGAATGTTTGACTAGGGTTTCTCCAACTGTTCTAGAATTCCCTTGGATTAACGAAAAAGTACCCTCAGGCATTCCACATATTTTGACTGCTTTCAAAATAGCTACTGCTACCATCTCTGCTGTTCCTGGATGTGCTTTATGTCCTTTTACAACAACAGGACATCCTGATGCCAATGCTGAAGCAGTATCACCGCCCGCTACAGAAAAAGCTAGAGGAAAATTACTTGCACCAAATACCGCAACAGGTCCTAATGGTATTAACATATGCCGAATATCTGATTTAGGTAACGGAACTCTGTCTGGAATAGCAGTGTCGATTCGGGCATCAACCCAAGAACCTTCTCTGACAACGGAGGCAAATAATTTTAATTGACCAACGGTTCTTCCTCGTTCCCCTTGTAATCTCGCTAAGGGCAATGCAGTCTCCAAATGACATCTTTCTAAAAGAGCGTCGCCAAGATTTAGAATTTCGTCAGCTATGCATTCTAGAAAATCAGCAACACTATCTTTGCCTTTCTTTCTATAAATATCAAAAGCTTGCTCCGCTTTTTTTACCACTTCGTCAATCTGACTTTCCGTTGCATTTATAAATTCACCCTCTAATTGTTCGTTATTGGATGGGTTTATTGCGTGGAATTTTCCTAAATTACTCATTATCTTTATTATTAATCCATTTCTAAAAACAGAAATGCTGTTGTTTATATTATTTCAAAAGCTCCTCTTCCTTGTCTATAATTTTTTGAAGTTCTACCATTTCGGCAGCAGTAGGCATAATTAGTGGCGCACGAACATCTCCTGCACTTTTCCCTATTAATTGACAGCCCGCTTTAATTAAACTTACGGCATATCCTTGATTATTACTTCTCAGACGAATAAAAGGCACAAAAAATTCTTTAATTATTTTATTTACTTTTTCAGTATCACCAGCTCTTAATGACTTATAAAAATGATTGGCTAATCTTGGTACAAAATTAAATACTGCTGAAGAATAAGTATTTACACCAATTGACAAATAGGCTTCCGAAATAATTTCGGCCGTGGGAACTCCACCAATGTAAATCAATCGATTTCCAATTAATTTTATCGTTGCGTTTAATTCCTCGATAACTCCTGTTCCATCTTTTAAAGCAATAAAATTTGGACATAAATCAGCTAGCTTTTTTATCTGTTCTCCAAATAATATTCCGTTCGCACGATTGTAATAAATCACGGGTAATTTTGTGTTTTGAATGATAGTTTTAGCATACTCTACGATTCCGCTTTGAGGACATTCAGTAAGATAAGGTGGCATTAGAAGTAAAGCATCTATTCCGGCTTCTTCGGCAATTTTAGCAAATTCAATAGCTTCGGGCGTACTTCTTCCAACACTTGAAACTGTAGGTACTCGTCCATTTATAATTTTTGAAGTTACAGTAACAATTTGCTTGTATTCTTCCTTTGACAAAGAAAAAAACTCACCCGTTCCGCCTGCAACAAAAACAGTAGAAACTTCGTGACTCACGAACGATTCTAATCTGTTTGCAAAAGTGACTGCGTTAAACTTTCCATTTTCATCCATATCCGTTATTGGAAAAGATAATAATCCGTCCCGTAATGCATTTTCAATTCTTGAATAAGATAATCCCATCTTAAATAATTTTAAATTTATATTCTATTTCTATGTTAATGGTCCTGGATTAAACAAAACCAAATCATTATGTAAACCTAATATATCGCATGCAACCTTCTTCCTACCACTAGCAACTTCGAGAATTAAGAAAAACAACTCCCATCCCATTTCCTCAATTGTTTTTTTCCCAGTTGCTATTTGACCTGCATCTAAATCGATTAAATCGAACCATCTTTGGCTCAATGTTGAGTTAGAACCAACTTTAATTACCGGTACCATTGACAAGCCGTAAGGCGTTCCTCTACCTGTCATAAATATATGTATATTCATTCCGGCAGCTAATTGTAACGTTCCACAAACAAAGTCACTTGCTGGTGTTGCAGCAAATGACAATCCTTTTTTACGTATTTTTTCACCAGGCCCAAGAACATCTACAATTGGACTTGTACCTGATTTTATAATAGAGCCTAGCGCTTTTTCGACAATTGTACTTAACCCCCCTAATTTATTGCCTGGAGTAGTATTGGCACTACGATCCACTTGACCTTGCAAAAGATACTCATCATACCATTTAATTTCGTCCAAAAGCGCTCTTCCCACGGAAGGATTAATCGTTCTTGGAACTAATAAATGAACTGCATCCCGAACCTCTGTAACTTCTGAAAACATAACGCTTCCACCCGCTCTCACAATCAAATCTGAAGCAAATCCTGCGGCCGGATTGGCAGTCAAACCAGAAAACGCATCACTTCCTCCGCATTGCATTCCAACCACTAAATCCGAAGCTGGGCAAGTTTCTCTTTTGCGTTTGTTCAAACTTTTCAAATGAATTTCGGCAGTTTCCATAATTCCATTTATCATTTCATTAAATCCATTAAAAGATTCATCTTGCATGTAAGTCACACTCGAATAGGAATCGGAATCAATACCATACTTTTTTTTAGGCAAAAGAGTTTCAGGCCTTAGCTTTTCGCAACCCAAGCCAATAACCATTATTCCTCCTCCAAAATTGGGATTTATTGCAATATTTTGAATTGTCCTAATTGGTACAATCGCTGCAGGCGCATTAATAGCAACCCCGCATCCATAGGTATGATTCAACGCTACAACGTCATCTACATATTGGTATAAAGGAAGAAGTTCTTGCCTTATTTTTTTAACCAAATGCTCAGTCAAACCAGCCACACATTGCACACTGGTCGTAATTCCTAATATATTTTTAGTACCTACACTACCGTCCGAATTTCGATAGCCTTCAAATGTATAGCCTTCCAAGGGTATTATTTTTGGCTCAATCGTATCCGGTAACGAAATAAATTGCAAATCAGGAGGTTTAGGTAATGACATTTTAGATTCATCGATCCATTCGCCTTTTTTGATTAATATATTTGCAAAACCAATAGTTTGAGCATATCGAATAATTTTTCCACCAAAAGCAATATCACACAAGGCAACTTTGTGACCAGAAGGAACATACTGAGCTAGTATAATTCCGTCTTGAAGTATCGTACCTTCGGCTAGACCTGCAGCATTAGCTACGATCCCAACATTATCTAACGAAGTTGTTTTTATTAATAAACTATTAATTGACATTTTTTTTATATAAAGGGTAAAAATTTAGAAAGAATCATTAAGGAAATAAGTCCAGAAAAAGCCATTACAACCATCAAAATTGAAAAATATCGAACTGTTTCTTTTTCTTCCATTCCACTCATTTCAGTAATAATCCAAAAGGCACTATCGTTCATCCAAGAAAATACTTTTGAACCACATCCTATGGCTAATGCTAAATATACCGGATGAAATTGCAGTCCTGCACTAACTACACCACTCATTATACCAATAGTAGTAACCATTGCTATTGTAGCAGAACCTTGAGCAGTTCGAACAGCGGCAGTAATCAAAAAAGCCATTGGCAAAAGCGCCATTTGATAATTTCCAGCTAAATCCTGTATTCTAATTCCGATTCCGGATTGTTGCAACATCTGACCAAAAACACCTCCAGAAGCAGTAATTAAAATAATCATCCCCGCACTAGTAAGTGCTTCAGTGACATACTTTTGAAATTTTTTGATGTTTTTAATTTTGTACCACATTAAATGTAATCCTAAAACTGCTGAAATAATTAATGCGATATTTGGGTCTCCTAAAACAGAAAAAATGGCATGTGCCTTATGTTCTACTACACTTAAATCACCTGTATTTTCTCTAAAATTCAAGTCTAAAAAAGTTTTACTAGTAATGAAAAAAATTGGAAGCACAACCGGCAAAAGTGATAGAGATAAACTTGGCAAATCTGCTTCATCTGTAACAGAAATTTGCTTTAAATCCTTAATAGTAATATCAGCAGTATCACGCATCGATAAATCCCATTTCTTATTTGCCCATTTTGCATAAATATAACCACTAGTGACCGTAATCAGTCCTATAACAATTCCTCCAATCATCATAACGCCAATATCTACTCCCAATTCTTGCGCTACAAACAAAGGTCCCGGAGTTGGTGGAATTAAAGAATGTGCCATAACTCCTCCTGCCATAACAGACATTAGATAAAGGCTAAATTTCTTAGGGTCTTTTACCCCTATAGATTTCACTAATGGCAACATGAGGTAAAAAACCGTATCAAAGAAAACAGGTATGGCAAGTGTAAAGCTTCCAAATATTAAAGCTAAGGAGGTATTCTTCTTTCCAAACAAACGTAAAATTCCACGAATTATTCTTTCAGCACCGCCACTTCTCATCAAACAAGCCCCAATTATAGAACCTAAAGCAATTAAAATTCCAATTTTTCCACTAGTATTACCGAAGGCGTCAGCTAAGCGTCTTCCAATACCTTCGGTTGACAAAGATTGAGCCTCTTGAATCGACATGCCTTTCTGAATTGCATATTGGTAAATAAGATCTGACGATGTCAATAAACCAGTAACTAAAGCAGCTAACAATAAAGATATAGCAGCGTGTAATTTTAATAAAATAATACAAAAAAGAACAACAACAGTCCCTATTAATATGATAAAAATTGGATCCATTCAACAAACGAATTAATAATTATTAAATTTACAAATCTGTAATTGGACTATATTTAGGAACCAATGTCTTCATAACCGACCACCCAATTAAATAGCAAACAGCACAAACAGAGAAGATAATAAAGTATCCAGATTCAATACCTTCAAATCCCATGAAAGACATATTCGTTTCTTTACTGTAATCAAATAACATTCCCGATCCTTTATTAATAAAAGTAGAACCAATACCACCTGCTAATCCTCCAATACCAGTAATGGTAGCAATTGCTTTTTTAGGAAACATATCTCCAACTGTCGTAAAAATATTTGCTGACCAGGCCTGATGAGCTGCACCCGCAATCCCAATAATAATTACTGGTAACCAATAACTAATGTGTCCTAAAGGCTGAGCAACTAAGGCCAATAAGGGGAAAAATGCAAAGATCAACATCGCTTTCATTCGACCATCATAAGGATTCATTCCTTTCTTTTCAACAAAATAAGTGGGCAACCACCCTCCAATTATTGAAAGTAATGTAATCATGTATAATACAAATAATGGCAAAGCTGCTTCTGTAGAATCCATACCGTAAACTGAACTTAAGTAAGCTGGCGTCCAGAACAAGAAAAACCACCAAACTCCATCTGTCATAAACTTTCCAAAAGCGAAGGCCCAAGTTTGTTTGTATTGCAAGCATTGCTTAAAAGTAACTTTAGTAGCCGTTTCAGGCACATAGCCCACTATTTTACTGTCTGCCACAGCATCTTGCTGTATGTATTCTAATTCAGTCGCACTTACTTTTCTATGTTTTTCTGGCTTTTCATACATAAAAACCCAAAATCCCATCCAAACAAAACCTAAGGCTCCTATAATGATAAAAGCCATTTCCCATCCATATGCTTCTGCAATAAACGGAATTGAAATAGGCGCTGCTAATGCACCAACAGTGGCACCTGAATTAAATATACTTGTAGAGAAAGCACGATCTTTTTTAGGAAAATATTCGGCAGTAGTTTTTATTGCAGCGGGAAAATTCCCAGCTTCACCTAATGCTAAAACAAAACGAGCAAAAATAAACAAGGTAACACTAACGGAAATAATCATTCCTGTATCATTAACTGTTTTAAGAGCCTCTTTTGCGCCTTCAAAACCAACAAACCAATTCCCCGTCAATATTCCAGCAGTTGCAATTCCGCAAAAAGCATGTAAACAGGCCCCTATAGACCAAATTCCAATTGCCCAAAGAAATCCCTTTTTAGTATCCAACAAATCCACAAATCTACCAGCAAACAAAAGTGATACCGCATAAAAAATTGAAAACAATGCCGTAATATTACCGTAATCATTATTAGTCCAATGAAATTCAGGAGCTATGAAATCATTCCATGTTAAAGAAAGCACCTGTCTGTCTAGATAGTTTATAGTAGTTGCGAAGAAAAGCAGACTGCAAATTGTCCAACGATAGTTCCCGGTTGATTTAGTATTTTTGGTCATAGAAATTAATTATGGATAGTTAAATAGATTTCAGCTTTATAATTATTAATTGTTTTTTTTAATCAATCAATGTAATCGATTACACAAATATACTTTTTAATATCAATAACGCAAATAAATTATTTATATATTTGTATATATCTCCAAAATAAACGCATAAAGTAAAATAACTAATGTAAAATTATACATTCAATAATATTGATGTTAAGTTGATAATCTCTAACTTTTTTTAAAAAAAAATAAAAGAGTAGAAAAAACAGGTGTCTCATTTAGATAATATTAAAATTCTTTTCATTGAAAAAAAATAAAAACTTAGATCGACAAGCCTATTTCATTTTTATGTTAATTACATTAGGGATTAACATCCTATCATACGGGCAGGATAAAGTTATTCCGCTATGGAAGAATCAAATTCCTAATGAAATAATTTCAACCAGTTATCAAGAATTAAATAGCTATAAGAATGGCGAAATAGAAAGTAGCAGTCAAGTTTCAAAACCAACATTATCACTATTTCTACCTAAAAAAACAAAAACTAATGGAACGGCAGTACTAATTTTTCCAGGTGGAGGTTATTCACATTTAGCAGTAAATAAAGAAGGCACTAAAGTTGCACAATGGTTAAACACAATGGGCATCACCGCTTTTGTATTAAAATACAGATTACCCAGTAATAAAATAATGGAAAATAAATCAATTGGCCCATTACAAGATGCACAGGAAGCAATTAGATACATAAGGCGAAATGCTACTCAATTGAATATAGATAAGAAAAAAATTGGAGTAATTGGATTTTCTGCTGGAGGTCATCTAGCTTCAACATTGTCCACAAATTATAATAAACAAGTATATCATTCAATTGACTCAACAAGTGCACGACCAAATTTTTCTATATTAATTTACCCTGTAATTTCAATGAATAGTAAAATAACACACTTAGGCTCACAAGTTAACTTACTAGGTAACTCAGCTTCATCATCATCAATAGAGCGGTTTTCTAATGACTTACAAATAACTTCTGAAACTCCAGAAACCTTTATCGTTCATGCATCAGATGACACTGTAGTTTCGGCAAAAAACAGCCTTAACTATTATGAAGGCTTAATACAACACCACGTCCCAGTTGAACTGCATTTATATGAAAAAGGAGGTCATGGCTTTGGTTTAGGACGAAATGAAACAAGCCACTTCTGGACTACCGATTGTCATAACTGGATGAAATCCCATAATTATATTACTCAATAAATTACTGTTTTTTTTAACTCCAGTCAGACTATATTATATTGTTTTATTTACGGGAACAGATCAAACTACAAATTTATCCACTTCAGCTTTTTCAACCATATTATAACTAACACAAAATAAAAGGAGTCCTGTTATTCACAAAATAACTACCCCCATCCAATGGAAATCTCATATTTTGATAAGAAAGATAAAAAGCACCAATAGTAAGATTTAATGTAAACCCACAAGTGCTATGAGCTGCCGTATAAAAGATGATAGTAGAAATGCATTTACAATTTAGCCCGATTACTACGAAGTCTTACCTGAAAAATAGTGGTTTTTACAAAGTAGATATTGCTTTGGTCTCCGATCTCGTAGACACTAACGAGGGCAGGTAAAACAAGTCGAAATAAGAAAAAACCTCGTAATATTTTGCGAGGTTTTTTCTCTAGATCCTCCTAAATAACACCAAATTCGATAATACAGAATTTCCTTCCGTGCCCACTATCATAAGCTTTCAAACTCTTTCGATCATTGGCATCGACTGCCAATTATAATTAAGACCATACCACGTAAATACAATATTGCATTTAGGATTAAGTATTACTAGTGTCATTTACTTAGGGATATTGATACTGAGGCTGCCTGATACCATTTAAACCCTACCTTGAAAATCACATCCTGTTAGCGCCTAATTCAATTTCAAACAACTTCCTTAAAAATCTCGTCAAATTTGAACTTATAAAACTCATTTTTCAATCCATATAATTAAAAATCAACACCCTAATTTTTAATAATGTTGGAATGATTTTCCCAAAACACCATTTTTTTGTTGCGACTTGTACTAGCTATGATTTATTAACTCAGTATGAAGCAAATACATCTAGCTACTTTTAAACTTTCTAGAAAGTGAAGAAAAATACATTTCTATAATTGAATGGGTCGAAGAACTACCAAATTTAGAGCAATCCGATGTTTTTAGAGAAATAGTAGTTATATGGAGATAACGTTATGAAAAAAATGGAGACAGGGATTGCTTAAAAAAAGCCACTTTAATTTAAAGCGGAATAGATCAGTTTGAAGAAGATATCCTAGACGAAAAGCTAGATAAAGCCCTATTTGTGATGCAATTTGATAAAGTACAAATTAATGAGGAACAAGTGCCATCCTTTTTAATAGAAGCTCGAAATATAATAAACAAATACTTCCTATCAAATATCGTAGAGAGACAAGAACTAAGAAAACTAACTCTAAAAGAAAATAATGTAGAAAAAAAATGCGTTATATATGCCCCCGCCGATTGGTACAAAATCTTCCCCCTAATCCCCAAAACCATATCCTTCCAAATAACATGGTCAATCAAGCGGTCTCTCTTCGGTCGTTCCCTTTGTTCCGTTCGGCTGTTCCAGTCGGTCAACCTTATATTTTCATAAAAACATTTTCGGTAAATACTCTATTTATTATTTCAATTTAATATTCAGGTTTCCCTCCGTTCCACAGACACTTCACAGCACAAAAAGATACAGCAGCTTGCAAATAAGCAGCTATATTTTTTGCGCTGTTTCGTTCCTCATCTTCACACGGTCACTTCCTGCGTTCGGTCGGGCTTATGCATCCACAATACCGCTTCATTTCGTTACACTCCCCCGCCGCGGCGGGTACGTTTCACTGCATTCCAGCCATATTGTGTCTGCAGCCCGCCGTTTTTTCAGCGGTTGCTCCTTCGCACAGCCATCGGGCTTGGCGCCGCTTACCTCACTTACGTTATCTTAGAAGCATCCATTTCCAATTATCAATTATCCACTATCAATTATCAGTTGGCTCGGTCGCTTTGCCCTAAATCAAGGTACACCGCCAAAAAGACGGTTGCCTTCTATTTTTTACCCGCCGTTTCACGCTCATATCCGCTACGTTTCGCTTCGTACCTCCGCTCAACTCTCGCATCTATGGCGGCTGTTCGATTGCCGCAACCCCGCCACGGCGCTCCTCATCCGCAAAAAAAGTTCCTTGCCCTAAAAAGGGGCACCACTTTTTTTGCTTCTTCCGGTGCTTGGGGGTGTTTAATTGCCGTTTCCACAAGAACTCCCTGAGAAACTACAACAAGTACTGTAGTGCATTTTTCTGAAAAGAAAAAGAAAAAAATCCAGCAAGTTTAGCATTCATTCCTCACTTTCAGTCGGTTCACCCTGAACTTGTTTCAGGGTCTGTTCCAATACTTGTTTCAGGGTATCCCTCCATTTTCGTTCGTCATTTCTGCTGTTATAACGGCTTTCTTTTTTTCTCTTTTTTCTTTTCCGAAATGATAATTCTTCGCATCCAAAAGAAAAATTTAATCAGCGAAAAAAATTAAGCTCGAATCTTTAACACCAAAGCGCTATGCCGAATTTCATCATCAAAACACACCAAAAAAATGCTGTTTATAAAGGAAACCAAATCTTCATTCTGAACAAAGGGATGAACAGCGGCAAGCCTCAAAAAAAACCATTTACCAATAGCTTTGTAATTCTACTTCAAAACGATGAAGATGCCGAAACAGTCTATTGGTTAGCTTATAGTTTATGGAAAGCAAAATTCTGGCACCAATCATTATTGGGGTCCGTAATTCCATTTTTAAGAATTACTGATTTCAAAAAGGATTTTATGTCAAAAGTTAACCAAATGCCACAAGAACACGAGCTGCATAAAAAACAAATCCAGGCGTTGAGGTTACTAGAACAAAAAGAAGAACAATTCCATAAGGACATTATTCTTATTAATGAATTGCGAAGATCGATTCTAAACTCCTACTTCAAAAGATAAAATTCAATAATGTAATATAAGTTGTATATATTTGATATTATTCACTAGTTATAAATAATTGAAAATAATATGCTTAAAACAGTTCATGATTCTACTTTTAGAATTACCAATGACGATTTAAAATTTGATTACCAAGAATCCTTAACTGAAAAGCTCGATTCTAATTTTACCGATTTTGACCAAAATACTCTAAATGAAATTGTATTATGGAAGGTCAATCGTTACGCAAACTTTGAACCTACCTTAATGTCATTAATAAATTCACTAAAACCTGAAGAAACAGTACTTAATATTGACAAAACAAAGCTCATTTTAAGAAGTTTATTAAAAACAAATGGAGTTCAACTTGCCATGGCATCAACAATTTTAAGATTTAGAAACCCTAAAATTTATCAAATTATTGACCAAAGAGTATACCGAATTATTTATATCAATGAAGAGCTAAAACTAAATACCTATTTATCTGAAAAGAATTTAAACTATCAAATTGAACTTTACCTAAATTACCTAACCGATTTAAGAAAAGTATGTTTTCAACTAGATATACCATTTGAAAAATCGGATAGAATTTTGTTTATGGCTGACCGCAGAATTAACAAAGAACACAAATTAAAAAATTATTAAAAAACTGAGTAGACCGTTGTATATCGCTTAGAATATTTGAAACTAAAATACTGCTTTTCCTTTTTTTTTCCACGTTTATAGACTAATTGAGAAAATCTCTGTTTTTATTTACCAAAAGCTACATGAGTCATTTCTAAACAGAAAAAAAGCCTGATCTCTCGATCAGGCCCACATATAAATTCGGGAAAAGGTTACCAATCCAAACCCGAATTACTTTACGCTGAACTCGATTCAGTATTATTTCTTTTTAGATTTTGTCAATCCTTTTAAAAGGAGCGAAATAATGAAACTAATTATTGCACCTACAATTGCTAAAATAATGGTTTTTACAATATCCTCAGAAACAATATTAGGCATGACACTCAACAAAGTCCCAGATGCTGTTCCGATTTGCAAGCTGTTATTTGATTCCATCTCTAGGTAAATTTTCATTGTCTTTTCGTATTCTATTTAGAAGCTCTTCTTCTGATTTCGTATCATCGTCAACAGTCATTTGACTCACTGCAGAAAGCACGCCTCCAGCAACTGCCAAATATCCCGCAACACTAACGACAACCGCAGGCAAAACCACTGGAGCTGCAATCACACTTCCACTAAGTGCTAACATGGCCAAACCAATACTTCTCAATACCCTGAAAAACTTCGGAGTGGGCGATTTTGTTCTTGCTACTATATTCATAATTTATTTTTTTTGTGTCAGCCTTGTCATCCTGAACGGAGTCGAAGGATTAGATTGGATCCTTATTTTCACTTCTTCGTTGCGTCCTATCGCAGCATATACCAGTTTTGTGAGCTTTTTTAATGCTATTCGGGAGGCACTGCCCTTCCCTATTCCGGTTTGTATCGTTACGGCAGCGATACAGCCCAACAATTCTTTTTTGGCGTCATTGGCAGGATGGATTAATATAAAATCGCGTCCTGGAACATTTTGTAAATGCAAATGCCATTTGAATTTAGGGCTAAACCGCTTCTGTAAGATATATTCTCCCTCAGGAATACAAGAAATACGCCTTTGGTTTTGCAACCAGGGCAACTCGATGGTATAACAAACTAAAGTGCCGTTCCATTCTAAAGCTCCTTGTGTTCCCTCGGGAAAATAGGTCCTTTCCAAGACCAAAACCATCTTACAGACCGCTTACTTCAACCAACGCCAATGGATTGTATGAACCGTTTTTCAAAGGATACATTCTTCCATTCACCTCTTGATAAAATTCAATTCCCAAAGCCAAAAACAACGGTTTTGTACTACCTGGACTAACTGAATTGATATGATTGATATCAACAGTTTGATTCGAATCCCACGCTAGAATATCCGTTTCCGATGTGGCAACCACAAAGGTTTCTGCTTCAAAATCTATTTCCGCACCTGCAGATATAATTTTGAAATGCGTGGTTCCGCTTGCGGCAGCAATCATGTTCGCAGGAACAAACGGCGCCAAATCAACCATGATGTCACCAGAAGCACGGTCAATTGTCCCCACAAAAGGAGCAAATAAAGAAGTGCCCAGTTTACCTCTAATGTTGAATTCGAAACCAGCAAGCAATTCTGCCTCACCATCAATCACATTGCGTAGTCCGCGTTCACTTACCATATCCGCCTGAATAACTTTAATCATCGATTGAGTCAATCGACTTACCATTCTTCCATCAGCAGAATTAATAAGCAAAGTTCGCATTGCCGTTCTCAAAACTTTTCCTGCCTTTCCTGCTCTTCCAAATTCGGCTCCATTCTCGCGCGTTCTTTGAAATGCCGGATCGCTCGCAATTCTGCTCGCATCGACACCGCCTTTTTCTCTGGCCAAATGACCGTCTTTGGTTTTGTAGAAGGTAATATCCCCGATAGTACCTTTCAATTTAATTATGCCTTTCTGTCTTGCCATAATTTCTAAAATTTTAAATGAATAATTTTGCTAAATACGCTCTCAATCATCATCCTGTTGCAACACTTTTCGATTGATTATATACAAAGATGAAGTGAATTTTAATGCAAAATTATCAGTGCTGTTCCATATGGCAGCTTGCGGTATAAATGGCAGAAATCGATCTAAATGTCAGTTTGTAACTTCGAATAATTAAATCCGGAATCTATATGCATTTACATATAGATTTGCATTTTTGTAATATATTATATGCTTTTACATATAATTAACTATATTTGTTCAGAATCGTTGCAAAAGCATATAATCATGAAGACAATAGCAGATTTTGTAAAAGAGAAAAGGAATGAGGTAAACCTAACACAGCAAGCCTTTGCGGAACGCGCAGGTGTGGCACTGACCGTTATTCGAAAAATAGAACAGGGTAAAGAAAACCTAAATCTAGAAAAAGTAAACCAAGTCCTCAAAATGTTTGGCCATACTTTAGCTCCAGTAAGTGCAAGAGAATTATCCCAAAATGACGAAAAGCAACTATGAGAAAAGCAGCCATATATTATAAAGACTTCCTAGCGGGAATACTCACGGAAACGGATGATGGAGATTATACTTTTCAATACGATGAAAATTTTATTGCAGAGCATCCAAAAGAAAGCATCAGCTTGACCATGCCGGTACAATCAAAACCTTATACCGAAAAACGGTTGTTTCCTTTTTTTGAAGGCTTGATTCCGGAGGGATGGTTACTTGATATCGCTTCAAAAAACTGGAAAATTAATCCAAACGATCGCATGGGCTTACTCCTCGCCTGTTGCCAGAATTGTATCGGAGCAGTAAGTGTCCAACCAATACCAAACGAAGATGTTTAAAAAATGCCTCTATTGTTACAAACCATTAGCCGACGATACTGCCGGGGATTTTCACGAGCAGTGCAGCTTAGAGTTCTTCGGCAGCAAACAACAACCGGTATTCGAGCATTCGCTAAAGCAAATGGTAGATCTGGCCAAAAATGTAGTTGAACGTAACGTAGCAGTTCCTGGAGTACAACCCAAATTGTCCCTGTCTATTGTAAACGATACCATCCATGACGGAAACAAAGGCCGCCTTACGGTAGTCGGCGCTTTGGGAGGCAACTATATTTTCAAACCACCATCCGCACAATTTCCAGAAATGCCAGAAAATGAGCACGTCACTATGCGGATAGCGGAAGCTTTCGGCATCAACACTGTAATGTCAAGCTTAATCCGTCTGCAGTCGGGTGAACTGTCCTACATTACCAAACGCATCGACAGAACGGAAACTGGAGAAAAAATTCACATGCTTGATATGTTCCAAATCACGGAAGCTTTCGACAAGTACAAAAGCTCCATGGAAAAAATAGGCAAAGCCTTAGATGAATTTTCGGATAACACCTTGCTCGACAAAGTGTACTTTTTGGAACTGGCCATTTTCAGTTTCCTAACTGGCAATAATGATATGCATCTCAAAAACTTTTCGATGATCCACTCTGGTGACACTTGGACATTGGCGCCCGCCTATGATCTATTAAACGTGGCAACCGTAAATCCAGACGACACCGAGGAACTGGCCCTGACATTAGAGGGAAAGAAGAAAAAACTAAAATGGGAACATTTCAAAAGACTGGGTAGTACGCTTGGCTTGAATGAAAAACAAATAAAGGGAATGGCAAAACGGTTCCAAAAAAATAAACCTCTCGCAATCCAATGGATCAACAATTCATTCCTGTCAGATGCATTGAAAAATAAATACAAAAAACTATTAGAAGATAGGTACCATAGATTATTTGGTATCGATTAAGCAAACACTTTTTTTCATAAATTTACACTAGCTAAAGTCTTATAAACAGCACTTTAGAGTACAGCAAAGCCATATCAAAGCCATATATAAAGTATGAGAACAGAACCCAAGAGATTATGCATCTACCCGAAAGACATACAGATTATAACCGGCAAGAGTTACCGTCAAAGCATTAGAATGTTGCAAACCATCCGCAAAGAGCTTAACAAGCTCCAAAACGAATTGGTTAGCATAGAAGAATTCTGCCAATACACCAGCCTAAAACTGGAACAGGTGCAACCTTTGATAATTGGGTAGAAAATTATTTTGATCCTTTCAAATTAATAATCTGAATAGATACTGCAAATCATAAAAGCGAAAACGAGAAACCTAGGCTTTCAACTAAGTTTCTCGCTCCATATGACAAAAGATATCAAGTAATAAATCAATACTTACCCCTTAATCATTTATAAACTACTCAGTCTTTGAAATCCACTGATCCTCAATTCCCCACTTTTTATTCGGTATTGCTGCAGTTTCTATTATTAGGTTTCCTCCATTACTAATTTCTTCTTGAGTCAACCAATTTCTAAATAAAGACTCACCGTTTAAACTAACTGATTGAACATAAAAGTGCTCTTTATTATAATTTGACACTTGTATGTGAAACGTTTTTCCGTTTTCCCAATTTAATTTTACGGACTCAAAAATTGGTGCCGTCAAATAGTAAATTGGGTTTCCTATGTTTGCAGGCGAAAGTCCTATACTTCGCATCACAAACCAAGATGACATCGTTCCTGCATCGTCATCCATAGTACGAACATAAGCTTGCGGTTCGTTCTTATAAATCTTTCCAATATAGGAATCAATCCCTTTACTATTGTCATTAAAATAAGCCTGTACCACGGTATCTAACATAATATTGCGAAACAATTTTTGTGATTTCCAAGGTTGCGAACTCGCATTATAGAGGCCTGGGACTTGTAAGTCTGGTTGATTCGCATGATTGTAATTGTCCTCTCCAAAAAATTGATTCAATTGGTTTAAAAATAAATCTTCTCCTCCTATTAATTTTTTTAGCCCCAAGAGATCAAAAGGAACAAACCAGCGGTACTGCCAAACGGTGCCCTGATACATTCCTCGGGCAGGCATTTTATCAATGTCATTCCTAGATAGGTCGGCAAAATCTTTTTCCCAATACCTTTTATATTCTAAAGCTTTATTCAAGTACTGAGTACTCAACAAAGAATCTTTGGTGATTTTTAATATTTCAGAAAGAGCCCAACAGTCATAAGAGGATTCCAAAGCCTTGTCAGGCGAATTGTATTCCAAGCGGTCTACTTCTGCAATTAGAGAGTCCTTTATCCTATTAAAATCTACTGGATATCCTTTTTTATAGCCGTCCAATAAAACCACAATCGCATGTTCTGTTCGGACTGTAGGCGAGGATTCGCGTTTCGTTGCCCAATTATTCTTTCCATACGGATACAAATTAGCAATTGACTTTACAATGGGGCCAAAACGTTCTGGATAAGCCAACGAAAGCATGGGTAATTGCTCGCGATAATTATCCCAAATGGCCCAACCGTTGTATATAGGACTACTAGATTTTTGAATCGACCCGTCAATGGCTTTGTAGCTTCCATCTGGTTCCGAAACTAAAAATGGTGCTTGTAGCCCTCGGTATAAAAGCGAATAGAATAAATCTTCTCTTTCTTTTTCGCCAGTTACTTCTATTCTGTTTAGAAGATGGTTCCAGTCTGTTTTTGTTTGTACAGCTAGCTCTTCCAAAGGTATTGCTTCTAGTTTAGCTTTGGCATAAGCCATACTCACGGAGGAAAAACCAACACGAACCTCCATTTCGGTAGCATCTGCAAGAGCTGAAATTATAAACTTATGTTCTGCACTTGGCGTTATTGCTGTCAAATTAGAGAACTCCAAAACATAATAAATACGATAAATCCCCTTATCGCAAGTCGTTTGGGTATCGATCCAACCACTAATAGCATTGCTGTTAACTTCATGCTCTTCAGCAACAAATCGATTAACAAAAGCATGGGATAAATCAATAAAAAGCCCTGCTCCTTTTCTCGGAAATTCATAATGATGAATTCCAAAATTATGTTTTACACTCATTTGGGCTTTAATCCCATTCTCAAATGCTACTGCATAAAAACCCGGTGAAGCTGATTCTTGTTTTTTGATTAATGGCGTACTCAAATCACCATCAAAAATAGGTTTAATAAGCAGATTCCCTCCCGTTCCCAAACAGCCCACTCCTTCAATACGGCTGTGGGTAAATCCCAAAAATTCCTTTGCCAAATGCTCGTATCCAGAATGAATATGAGGATAGGTTTGTGGTCCAATACTCATCATATTGAATGGAGAAGAAGCGGATGGCGACATTTGCCCGTGATCTCCTGATGTACCTAAAAAAACGTTTACCTTTTCAACTGGGGATGCTAATTTGGCGTCATTCTTTTGTAAGGTTTGGCAAGCTACTGCAAAGATTGCAAGTCCTAAAACTAGTGTTTTTTTCATCTTATAAATTTACGGATCTAAAGGATCGATTGGATTTTGATGCAAAGATTCTATTTTTGGCATAAATTCTATTGCAGTCGAATTTAGTCTTTTTAAAATAATGGCAGGCAAATAGCCCAACTCTTCCATGCAACGTGCATTAAAATTGGGGTTTCCTACATAATCACTATGACTAACATTCGTAACTACTATGCTTTTTTTATTAATAGGCATTTGATAACTGATCATCATCCTAACGGCATTACGCAAATTAGTTGTAGTATGCCTTGCAAAAGGATCAATAAGGATGTTTTCTTCAGGAATATGATAGATGTCCATTAATTCTTTTTTCATTTCTATAGCCTCACAATAAGGTGCTCTAAAAGGATGGGCATGACCTCCTGAAACAATAATTAAAGGAGCTTTTTTGGCTTCATATTCCAAAACTCCCAGTTGTATGTTTAGTTTTCCCACGGCAGACAATCGGTCTTGATAATTCTCCGGTCCATTTCCCAATATTAAAATAGAAGCATAATCAAAAGCATTAAAATTTATTTGCTTTATATGATCAAGTGCTTTTTTGTTCTCTTTTTCCTCAAGCGGTTCGTAGCGCGCAACCTCATCTCGATGGTTCATGTATAAAAGAGACAAACTGAAATCCAGACTTTCTTGAAAAAATAAAGTATTTGCTTTATTTTTTTTATTGTGAATCATATCAGACCACATAAAAACAGATCCTTTATAAAACTTAGACTTTACATCATAAGAAACGGAATCTATTGCAGCATACTGAGGCGCTTCTCCAATACCATAAACCTTCATAATCCGATTCATTCCTTGAGCGCAAACTTGCCACGCTTTTAGCAGTAATTCAGTATCCGTTTCGTTCTTGAAATTTTCATATTTTCCTGAGGCACGAATATTATTTTTCACAAAATCTTGCAGCTCTTTTGTCTCCTTCATCAAATGCTGAAATTCCTCTTTAATACTTTTGAGGTCTTCATTATTAAATTGATAGATACTAATCAAGCAAGAAAGACTGTCTTTACAACTATCGATTTTGCTTCCAATTTCTTGTTGTTGTCTTTTGTAAATAATATTAAAAACAGCATTATTTTCGAGTATTTCCCTAACAACTTTATCGTTTTGAATGGCAGTCAACAAATAAAAATTCTTGTCCTGGATCAACGAAGAAGATTCGGGAAATTTGTAATCTACATCAAATCCTTTTCTTTCTTGGCAATAGCCTGATATACAAACAAACACCATTAGCATGTAAAATATTTTTTTCATGTTTTTTTGAATAAAAAATTAGGCAACCTTTACGATTGCCTAATTTTATTTAATTTTAATAACCACTATTTTGGGTAATCGTACCTGCTGGTAATGCATCAATATACCTTTGTGGGATTGGAAAATATTCGTTTTTTCCTTTGGTAAATAAAGCATTAGTCAAATGTGTTCTTCTCGTTTTTTCAACTGTTAGATAGCTGTTAATAACAGCATCTGCTTCTCCCCATCGAACCAAATTAAAGAAACGGTGACCTTCCATAGCGGTCTCTAAACGCGTTTCTAAATGTACTGCCGTTCTCGCTGCTGTTTTATCAGTCCATACAATAGTATAAGGCGATATAGTATAACTGGCAGCGTTTACACTGCCATCTAACGTCTTTACAAAAGCAGTTTTAGCCGCACGATTTCGAATTTGATTTACTAGAGCTCTCGCTTCTTCTATTTTTCCTGTTTCTACAGCAGCCTCTGCTCTCCATAAAACAACTTCCGCATAACGAATAATGTAATAATTTAGAGCATTTACATAGGGCCAAACCTTAACGTAATAAGGTGACTTAGCTGAAACAATGCGTTTCTTAGGAGAAAATGCTCCATAAGTCGCCAAATCTCTAGCCCAAGTATCCTGATATAAAATACCTAAATCTTTATAAGGTATTCCCGGACGACCAACAGTAATATCCAAACGCGGATCTACATTGTCACTAGCAACGACATTCACATTATTTTCTAAAGGCAAACCAAAAGTATCTGTTTTGAAAGCATTAACAAGGTTCTGCGAAGGACGATGAAAACCATATTGAGAATAGAATGGGCCTCCTGGAGCTGTTAATCTATCTCCGATACTCCCATTATAATTACTTGGCTGTCCGTCATTTATTGAATGCTGAACGGCAAAAATTATTTCTTTATTGTTATCATTCTCAGGTAAGAAAACTTGTTGAAAATCATTCAATAAGCCATAATTACTGCTCATTATTTCAGTAGTTGCGTCATAAGCTAGTTGCCATTTACTTTCGAATAAATAACATTTTGCTAGATAAGCTTTAGCTGCTATTTTGGTTGGTCGTCCTAGCTCGCTTTGAGTTTCTGGAAGATCTGCATAAGCTTGTTTAAAATCAGTTTCAATTTTAGTCCAAATCTCTTCTGAACTAAAGGTTGTGTTAGATTTCGCATAATCAGCAACGGTTGTAGCCGTTTCATCTATGTAGGGAATATGATTGTATATTTTTTTTAATTCAAAATAAAAATGACCTCTCAAAAACCGTAATTCAGCCATACGTTTTACTTTCAAAGTAGCTTCAAAATCTGAAGAAGAATTTAACAAACGTATAGCCTCATTAGAACGCTTGACACCTTCATAGAGTGCCATCCATTTGCGCTCAACATCAATAGTTGTAGCATTTTCATTGTAGATTTCCATTTGGTGAATGTTATTCTGGTCACCTGTTCCACCACCACCTTTATAACTGTCGTCAGAAGTTACATCTCCAAAACTCCAATTAGAGTCGGGAGAATTATAAGCATTGCTGGCTCCATCTATTTGACCATTTAAAACGCTGTAAGCCGATATTATGGCACGCTCTACATTTGCAGGTTTCGTCATTTCGGAAGGATCAACTTCACCGTAGGTAACTTCTTCCAAGAATGTATCAGAACAAGAAGTCAATTGAAGGCCTAAAGCCAATAGAAAAACTGTTTTTATTGTATTTTTTATTCGCATCATTTTAAAATTTAAAAGTTTAAATTACAACCAAAAGTAAAAGTTCTTGAAGGAGGATAAATTCCTCTATCAATACCTATATCCAGGTTTCTATTACTTGAAGAATAACTTTGCAGACCAACTTGAGGGGTCATTCCACTGTATTTAGTAATCGTGAAAACGTTACTGGCCTGTCCGTACAAACGTAATTTCATTCCGGCTAAAGCCTGCGTAGGAAATGTATATCCTAATTGTAAATTATTTAATTTGAAATAAGAACCGTCTTCAACATAATAAGAAGAAGCGCGAATGTTATTATTTCTGTCATCTAATGATAACCTAGGAATAGTAGAATTTGGATTATCAACTGTCCAAGCACCTAGTAAAGCAACGTCTTTATTGTAAGCAGCCTGATTGAAAAACTGTGTTTTGTACTTTGTTAAGTTGTAGATATCATTCCCAAAACTTCCGTTAAAAAACATTCCTAAATCAAACTGTTTGTATTTTAAGTTGATATTCAAACCTAGCATCACATCTGGATGAGGTGAACCGATAAAAGTCCTATCTTTACTATCGACAACACCGTCGCCATTAACATCTTTAAACTTAATATCTCCAGCTTGGGCATTGGGTTGTAAACCATAGGCAGAAACTTCTTGTTGACTTTGAAATAAGCCTTCAGAAACATAGCCATAAAAAGATCCTATAGGCTCTCCAACTGCACTTCTAGATATTTCCTGATCAAAATTAACTGTATGCAAAGAAGAACTAGGAATTCCTAAATAAGCCACACTATTCAAAGTAGTTAATTCATTTTTGTATCCCGTCAAATTTAAAGCAAGATCATAAGAAAAATCACTTATTTTATCTGCATAATTTAAATCCAATTCAAAACCGTGATTTTTCATTTGCCCGTCATTAATCCACTGTCCGTCATTAGTACCCCCATAAGTTAAAGGAACCACATTATAAATAAGAATATCATTGGTTTCCTTGTTGTAATATTCTGTAGTAACATTTAATTTATCATTAAAAAAACCAAGGTCGACTCCAATTGTTTTTTGAGTAGTTGTTTCCCAAGACAAATCAGCATTAGAAACTCGAGTTTGAGTTAATCCTGTCGCACTAACATTTTGACCACCACCAATAGCATAATCAGAATAATTATTGTTGTTGAAATAACTATCTACTGTAGAATAAGATGGCAACTGTTGATTTCCAGTTTGTCCCCAACTCCCTCGTAGTAAGAACGAACTAAATGCATTTCCAAAATCAAAGAAATCTTCCTTGTCGATTCTCCAACCTCCAGAAACTGCTGGAAAAGTACCCCAATTATTGTTGGCTAGCCTTGAAGTACCATCTCTTCTAACTGTGGCACTCAATAAATATTTTTGATTAAAATTATAATTTACTCTACCAAAATAAGAATTCAGAGCCCACTCGTTTGCAGTACCTGTGTTCAATTGATTTTCAGTTCCGTAACTTAAATATCTAAAATTCGGATCTTCATAAAGAAAATTTTGACGAGATGCGCCAAAACCTTCGTAATAATACTTAATAGCTTCTTGTCCCAAAAGTACATCTAGATTATGATTACCAATCTGTTTCTTATAGTTTAAGGTATTTGAAATAGTTAACTGATAATTAAAACTGTTGTTAGTAGTTAAGGAATTTTTTACGTTTTGAGTTAGAATTTCATTGTAAACAGGTGAAAAACCTCTGTAATTATAATTCTGAAAATCCAAACCTAAAGAAGTTATAACAACAAAATCACTGATCTTAGCGCTGACAAATACATTCCCTAAAGCTTGAATACGTTTTTGTTTGTTGTCTTTTGCTCTACTTAAGTTTCCCAGCGGATTTGCAATATCATTTATTGGATTTCCAGCAAAATCTCCATTATTATCATAAACTGGAACAATAGAAGGAAATTGCAACGCATCATAAACTATACTTCCCAAAGCACTATTTGTTCCCGTCGCAACCTGTTCAGTATAGGAAGTCGTAAAGTTTTCGCCAATAGTTAAAAAGTCTTTAATGGTATAGCTCGAGTTAAATCGTGCAGAATAACGTTCAAATCCAGTATGTCTTATAATCCCTTCCTGATTAAAGTAGCCAATAGAAAAAGCATGTTGGCTTTTTTCATCTCCCTTTGACAACGATAAATTATAAGAATGAACAGCGGCTGGCTGCATGATTTCATTTATCCATTTAACATCTGCACTTGGAATAGTTTTAGTAGCATTAAAGTATTCAGGAATTATAGGAGTATTGGCATCGCTACCATAGATACCGCTAGCTGGTACTTTACCATCATTTTTAGTGGCTTGCCACAGTAAGTCACCATATTGTTGAGCATTCAGCATAGTAGGCAGGTTAAAAGCAGATTGAACACCCGAGTATCCATCAAATTGGATTTCAGTTTTTCCGTTTTTCCCTCCTTTTTTTGTTGTTATAACAACAACTCCATTAGCAGCTCTTGAACCATAAATAGAAGAAGAGGCTGCATCCTTTAATACTTGAAGCGACTCAATATCTGATGGATTGATCCCATTCAATCCATTTGAAGCAGGAACACCATCTATAATCACTAAAGGATCATTATTGTTAATAGTACTAAAGCCTCGCACACGAATAGACGTGCCTCCTCCAGGACTATTATCACTCATGATTTGGACACCTGGCAAACGCCCCTCAAGCATTTCTGCTACATTTGCTTTTGGTAGCGCTTTAATATCCTGCATTTTTATAGTAGAGATAGAAGCAGTAACATTTCTTCTTTGTTCTGTACCATAGCCGACAACGACAACTTCGTCTAACTGAGATGCTGATTCAATAAGAATTACTTTAATTTCCGTCTTATTTTCTATATTGATTGCTTTGGTTTCAAATCCCATATAACTAACAGACAAAATCAGTGTGTTTTCGGGAACATTAACTGTAAATTTTCCTTCAAAATCAGTCGTTGTTGCTATTTCAGTTCGTGCTACAAAAACAGAAGCTCCTGGAATAGGCAAGTTGGATTCATCTAGAACAATCCCTATAATTTTTCGGTTTTTTTGAGTAATATTTTTATCAATTTTACTCAATTCTTTTACTAAAACCCCATTTTTAGTTATCTTAAAATCAAGATTCACTTTCGTTTTCAAAAGGGCTAAGACATTCTTTAAATCTTGGTCGTTTATTGTAATAGAAATTTTCTTTTGAAGAAAATCTTGATCTGACATATAAATAAACTTATTGTTTATTTGTTTTTCTATAAGAGCAAAGACTTGCTTTATAGAACTGTCTTTTAGGTTTAAATTGATTTTCTCTTCATTAGCCGCACTGTTTTGAATAGCTACTATTTTTGAAGTATTAGAATAAGTGATCCCAATACCGAACAGAAGAAATAAGGATAACGTTAGTATAATTTTATGTTTCATTTTATCTGTGATTATTTATTATTGTTTTAACAAACTAAAGCTGGTCTTAAAAAAGCTAGATTTTATGCTAATTATTTATAGAGTTAGCGAACGCACTTTTCTTTATAAGAATCCAAAGCCCTACTAATATATTTTAATGCAATAGCGATATGATTTTCAACCGTTTTAGGAGAGACGTTTAAAATTAAAGAGATTTCTTTATATTTTAATCCGTCGATTCTACTTAGCTCAAAAGCTTGACGTGATTTTTTAGGAATAACATCTAATATTTCACGTATTAAATTGGTATTAATTTCCTTTTGCTCATTTTCGATGATCTCTTGCTCCCTACTGGGTGAAAACATACTGTTACTATTTATAGTTTCATCGATTTGTTGATGAAACTGCTCTGATTTTCGTACTGTTTTTAAACTGTTTTTTACTACTACATAGATATAGGATTTAGGGTTTTTAATTTTATCAAGAATATTTCTATTATTCCATAGCTGAATAAAAATATCAGCTACTTTTTCTTCCACAATACAAGCGTTATTTTCATAAGTCAATCCAAAACGACACAATGGGGTATAATATCGATTAAAGAAAAGCTCCATCGCCTCGTATTTGCCATTGCGAATTTGCTGAAACAGATAGTCGTCTGAAAAGCAAGCACTACTGCCCATTTTTAATATGTTAATTTTCATTATGCTTGGTTATTTCCATGTTATTTTTGCTAGTTCTTGTGATGCTTACATCTGAAATAAACTCTAAAGAAGTAATAAATTCGTCAATTGTTTGATCCTTAAAAGCTCCTTTTATGTGCTGCTTTGCAATTGCAGAATCCTTGATCACAAAATTCACCCCATAGAATAGATTGATTTTTGAGATTGCATCTTCAATTTTCATATCATCGAGGAGAAGTATATTCTCTTTCCATGCTAAAGCTTTACTGATATCAAAATTTCTTTTGATAATAGCCTTTGTTTTAGCATTCCAAACTAATTCTTCATTTGGTAATAGGTTAATTTCATCCGTACTTTCTTTAAGTAAAACATTTACCTTTCCTTTTGCTAAAGAAACAGTTTGATTAAGGGTAGTGCTGTTTATATTGAATTCCGTTCCTAAAACTTTCACATCAAAATCATTCGTATGAACAATAAAAGGGGACTTGGTATTCTTTGTAACTTTAAAGAAAGCTTCTCCCTCCAACCAAATCGCTCTCTCTTTTCCAAAATCACTTGAGTATTTAACTTTACTTCCTGAATTTAAAATCACGGTACTGCTATCCGGCAAAATGATACTAAGTCGCTGACCTTTTCCAGCTATCCTCTGATTGGTATACTCAGATTGTGGCACTCTAATAAAAAGTGACCCTATACCGAAAACTACAAGGACGGCTACAGAAAAGACTAAAATTTTCTTAATTGAAGCTTTTTTTAATTGAAGCCTTTGTGGTTTATTGGATCTATTTATGAGATCCTCAAAAGAAACAGTTTTTTTGGGAAATTCACTATTAGGATAACTAATCCAAATTGTTTGGAAATTTTTAAAAATAGCAAGCAGATTGTCATCTAAAGACAATTCAATTTCAAATACAGATCGCTCTCCTTTTGACATTTCATTGGCAAGATACCTAACACATTTTTTTTCCTTCTGACTAACATTCAACATAAATAGTTCCCTTTGCTTATAGGAGTCAAAATAAGAGAAATACCCCCAGTTTTCAATGCCACCAAAAAGGCATGATATCGTTAATGAATTGTTAATAGTTATATTATATAAGGCATACAGACCTTTAATAATATTCGTGCTTAGATAAAACTAGTATATATGAAAAGATCCTAAAAGATTTTACTTCTATCTAAATAATAGACCTAGCAGTCTATATTGAAGTATTGAAATACTACAGAAAATGTGCAAAGAGCTTAACAAGCTCAAAAACGAAGTGTTGAGCATAGAGGAGTTCTGCCAATACACCAGCCTAAAACTGGAACAGCTAATGACCTTGATCGTTGACTAAAATCATCCTTGGAAATTAAAAGATGCAATGCAACCCGTTCATTTTTTGGTTGTCTTTATGAGATTAATTGGACTTAAATTCGTAAATTTGAATCATACAATTTAGGTACTAAATTGAGTCAAAAAAAAGGGTGCATAATTCGGTGCACTCATTCTGAGAATTGTCTTTAAAGTCAATGAATACAAGGGGTTCATAATTTCGATTAGTCCCTCTTTCTCCGCGGAAAGCATGTTTCAAATGAAACATAAAACTTCAAAAACCCTTTAAACATCAGTGTTTACAGGGTTTTTTGTTTTTCTGACTATCGTCAAAAATCACATAAAAACGCATAATTTAGTTACCCTATAGGTTACCCTATTGGGTTTTGATCCCAAATAGGGTAACTAAAATGTAAATATCTCCAGGAGATCCCCAGCAATAACTGGGGATTACGAAGTTTTATAGGTGAATTTGTACTATTAATTTTAATCCTAAAACTAATGGTAAAATCAATTATTTACATCAAAAAAGACAAGGCAAAACAAAATGGAGATTGCCCTTTGTACCTTAAGGTTACTTATAACCGAAAATCCATCACAATAGCCACTGGTAAATACATATCAGAAGAAAGATGGAAACAAACCGATAATTTAAGACGAGTACTTCGTCAAGACAAAGAAAAAGTACTTAAGGAATACTTGGACTTATTGGAACTCAAAATTGAAAAAATAGCTAATCAATTAGAGCGCTTTCAAGAAGAACTTAGTATCGAAGAATTTAAACTTAAAATCCTAGGAAAGGAAATCGAGGAGGCAAAACCTAATATTCTAGACATTATTCAAATCCACAATGCGCATTTTTCTAAATTAGTCAATATTGGAGAACGATCAAGAGCTTCACTTCAGAAATACGACCGCGTAAAAGAATTAGTTCGACTATTCAACCTTAAAACTTTTGGAACCGAGAATGTACTTCTTGAGAAAATCAACAATGCCTACATATTTAATTTAGAATCGTATCTAAAATTTGAAAGTGAATATAAAGGCAAATTAGGAATTAAAAACAATTCGCTAGTCAAGTATTTCAAAAATCTAAAAACCATCTGCAATCATGCTGTAAAGATGGAACTCATCCAAAAAAATCCTTTTAACAGCTATTCAGGAAAAATAAAAGTTACAGAGGCTACTTTCTTGACTCAAGAAGAACTGGAACGTATTGAAAATAAAACCTTTTCCGTGGATCGATTGGAACGTGTGAAAGACATTTTCCTATTTAGTTGCTATACGGGCTATGCACCTGTGGATGCATTACAACTCACCAGAAAGAATATCATTCAAGATGGGGATAAGAATCTTTGGATAAAAACCAATCGACAGAAAACAGGAACTAAAGCAAATGTTCCAATCCTCCCTCCTGTTTTAAAGATATTGAGTAAATACCAATTTGCAGGTGATGAGCTCTTGCCTAGAATCTCCAATCAAAAAATGAACGCTTATTTAAAGGAAATAGCTGATATCATTGGGCTTGATAAAAACCTAACTTGGTATGTAGCGCGCCATACTTTCGCCACAACTGTTACACTTGGAAACGGAATCAAAATTGAAAATGTGTCCGCCATGATGGGACATACAACTATAAGACAAACGCAACATTATGCAAAAGTTTTAGATAGCAGTGTTTCTGCCGACATGAATATTTTAAAAGAGAAATATATGACTCGTTAAAATAAATTAAGTAATTTAGTATACCAAAATATAAATCTATGCTACTGCCTACTGAATTAATTGAAGAATTGAATAAATTTACTTCGCTTACTATAGAATACCATACGATACACAAAAAATACCGTGTCAATTCTTTATGGCTGGATGATATAGAATTGAATTATTTCAACACTAATGTTGACGAATTACTCGATAACCTAAAAACTATCTTAATAAGTAGTAACAATAATTTGCTAATTGTTGACCAAATAAAAATTCTTCTTGAAGAAAAACTAACTTGGTATACCTTAAATCAAATTCAAAATTTCAAATCGTTCAATAAATTAATACCACTGGTAAGTGAAGTAAATTATGATGTGAGCTATGACGCATCAGAAGCCTACAACATCGACAAGGTCATAAACTTTGTTTCTACAGCTGATAAAATCGAAAATCTATACTTGTATGCCTTGATAGCACATAAAGACATAACAAAAAATTATGCAGACCCCGCGGATTTTGAAAATGTAAAGTTGCATTTCATACTAAACCAATTCTATAAGTCAATAGAGTATTTATTAGGAAAAATTGAAGAAATTAAGGTAGCCATTCAAGTTTATGGAGTTAGCGATTTAAGTTATTATATTCCTAGATCAAAAATTGAAATACCAGATGATGAAAAATGTATAGTCAACTTGGATAAAATTTCTACGGCATTTTTATTCAAGT
>NZ_JBGQOE010000019.1:0-62351 GCF_052113685.1 Flavobacterium sp. W22_SRS_FP1 | reverse complement strand
TCCGAGAAAAAGATTTAATTTTGAAACACCAAATTATATGTTTAACCAAAAAGTTGCATTAGTAACTTGAATTCAGCTCTTTAAGATTTAAGACATTTTTTTTATATATTTGTTGTCAATATTTTATTAAATACCGGGGGATATTGCTAAAAACCTATTAATAGCACTATTTATATTATTAAATCACTTTACTATTTCTAATATAGCTTACAATCTTTTCGTCTTTTTTATCATAATTAAAAAGTTGTGGATATTAATTGGCTAATGATATAATAAATCAATCAAACCATGAGAAGAAGCATTTTATTTATACTGATTTTAATTTTCGTTTTAATACAGAGCTCTTGTAATTCATCAGATAAAGAAAAGCGTGAAATTTCTATTGGTTTTTCACAAAGTATAGATCATGACATTTGGCGAAAATCAATGGACCACGCCATGGAGGTAGAGGCTGCAATTCATCCTGAAATTAACTTGACTATTTACAATGCAAATAGGAAAGCGAGTAAGCAAATTAGTGACATTCAGAAATTTATTGATAAAAAAGCAGACATTATTATTGTTTCTCCTTTTGAATCAGATTCTATAATCCCAGTTATTGAGAAAGCAAATGCAATAGGTATTCCTGTAATTATTGTCGATAGAAAGGTAAATACTTCAAATTATACCGCCTACATAGGTGCAGATAATGTTGAAGTAGGACGAATTGCCGGTAGACATATTGTTTCGTTATCTAAAGGGAAAGCAAATGTAATTCAAATTAAAGGAGCTTCTTATGCATCACCTGGACTAGAAAGGAGTAAGGGGTTTAGTCAAATTATAAATCAATATCCTAATATCAAAGTAATTTCCATAGATGCACAAAAAGACGAATTGCCAACGGCCGCGTTTATAAAAACTCTAGAGACTTTTCCTGACATCAAGTATGTATATGCTTATAACGATGTAATTGCTTACCAAGCATGGAAGGCAGCAAAAGGAAAAATAGCAACGAATAAAATAAAATTTATAGGTGTCGACGGGATTAGTGGACCTAATGGGGGTATTCAACTTGTTAAAGATGGGGTTTTAGAATCTACTGTTTTATATCCTACAGGTGGTAGTGAAGCTATTAAATTAGCATTAAAAATAGCTAATAAAGAGATTGTTCCTAAAAAAAACAATCTTAGCACTATATTAATTGACTCTCTTAATGCAGATATTATGAGTAATCAATTTGATAAGATAACAATTCAACAATCTGACATTGAGAAACAGCAGCGTAATATAAGAAATCAAGAAGAAAAATATGCTAGTCAAAGCAATCTTTTAAAGATTTTGTTTTCTTTACTTATTTTGGCACTAGGTCTAGCTATCTTTAGTATTTATTCCCGATTAACCATAAGTCGAAAAAAGAAAGAATTAGAAGAGAGAAATAAAAAAATCAAGAGTCAAAGAAATGAAATTAAAAAGTACGCAGAAGAACTAAAGAAAAGTAATGAGGCAAGACTAAATTTTTTTATGGGTTTGTCTCACGAATTCAAAACTCCTTTGACTTTAATTTTAAGTTCTGTCGAATCTTTAAGTATTGAGCTTAAGAATAAAGGGATTTCTGTAAATAATGAAATTAGCCTGATGTATAATAATTCAAAGAGATTACTGCGCTTAATCAATCAACTACTGGATTATAGAAAAGCCGAAGATAAAAAGTTTGTCATAAGAGCTTCAAAAACTAACATTTTAGACTTTTCAAAGAATATAATTGCAGATTTTGAACGGGAGGCTAAAAAGAGAAATATAGACTTTACTTTAGCTAGCAACAATCCGGAACTTGAGATTTATTTCGATCGCAATTTAATGGATAAGGTTTATTTTAATTTATTATCAAATGCCTTCAAATTCACTCCTGAAAACGGCAAAATTTCGATATCTATTAAAGAAGACAAACCTAATAAAATCGTTAAAATTTATTTTAAAGATTCGGGTATTGGGATTCCAGAGAAAGAATTGAAGGAAGTTTTTAATGCTTTTTATCAAGGGTCAAATAATTACAGGAATAGTTCCGGAATTGGGCTTCATCTTTCAAAATCTTTTATCGAGTTGCATAAAGGACGTATCGAAATTAATTCAAAAAACGGTGCCGAATTTATAATTACACTTCCTTTAGGGAAAGAGCATCTAGCAGAAAAAGAAATCATAAAAGAGTCTGTATTAGTTTATGATTATCATCCAGATTATATAGATTCTGAGGAAATTCAAAAGTTAGAACCCCAAAACACCGAGGATAAATACTCCGTTCTTTACATAGAGGACAACAAAGAATTATTGGATTTTGTTTCTCTTAAGCTTTCAATAGAATACTCCATCTCTACTTCAGACGGAACCAATGCCATTGAACGCGCACTAGAGTTAATCCCAGATGTAATTATATGTGATTTAAATTTACCGGATAAAAACGGCTTCGAAATTTGTGAGCTACTTAAGAAAGATTTAAGGACATCGCACATTCCTGTAATTATACTAACGGCTTCTGATGATCCGGAATCTTATTCTAAAGCATTAGGGAGTGGAGCAGATCTTTTTCTATCGAAACCTTTTAGTATAAAATCATTATCACAATCCATAAAGAGTTTACTTTTTAATAGAGAAAAGGTTCGCTTTTATTATTCAAATAATATTAAAAATATTGTCACTAATGTAGATGTTAATTTTGGCATTTCTGAACAGGATTTCCTTAGGAAGTTGAATAATTTGATAGAAAAAAATATCGATAAATCTTTATATACTGTTGAAGAATTGGCCAAAGACTTAAATATATCTCGTGTACAATTGTATCGTAAAGTAAAAGCAATTTTGGGAATTAGCGTTAGTGATTATATTAACAATATTCGATTAGAAAAGTCAAAAGAACTTCTTTTAAATTCCAATCAAAATATTTCGGAAATTGCCTATTCATTAGGATTTTCTTCGCCAAATTATTTTTCAACTTCCTTTAAAAATAAATTTGGGGTTACGCCTAAAGAATATAAAAGTAAAAAATAGATATTTTTCTACGGAACCATTTTCTTGTTATCAAAAAAATAGCGTAACATAATTGTACTTTATGTAACATAAGAGCAACTACAATGAAGTAGTTGCTTTTTTTTGTATATGTATAAGATTCTGATTATTAATGTTTTCAGTTTTTTTTTTCAATGATTTAATAAAGGATTGTATGAAACTGCAGCATTCTTGATATAAAAGCTGCTTTTTTTAAAATAACTTGTAAATTGAATTTAAGATCTAAACGAAATTATTTTTTTGTTTTGATTTGAAATTACAGCTGCGAAAGATTTTGGAACTTTTTAATTTCTTTTTGATTGCTTCTTTTTTCTGATAGAAATATTCAATCTGAGAGTATAAAGTCTTTTTTATAGACTTAATAATTCTCGTAAATCATCAAAATATGAAAATAAGCCTTAAGTTTTTGTGCCTTCCATTTTGTTTAGCATTATTTAATAGTTGCACCAAAGAGGATAAACCAATTGAAACCTCTAATGTAGAAACAAACGCTCCTGCGTGTCAAACTCCTAATGAAGCGGATAATGCATATCGTACGTTCTTTAAGCCTTCTGTGGGTTGGGTTGGTGATCCCATGCCGTTTTATGAAAATGGTATTTTCCATCTTTTCTATTTGTACGATGCTAGAAATACATTGCCTACGTTTCATCCATGGCACAAAGTAACTACATCTGATTTTGCAACGTTCACCGATACTAGTGAAATGATACCCACAGGATATGCGAATCAGCAGGATGGTGCATTGGGCACCGGAGCTGTTTTTAAAAGGAATGGTGTTTATTACGCTTTTTATACTGGGCATAACGGAAATCTTGATCCTAAAGAAAAAATTATGTTAGCAACGTCTACGGATTTAAAAAATTGGACCAAAGATCCTTCTTTTTTATTGCAGGCGTCCTGGGGATATGATCGGAATGAATTTAGAGATCCAATGATTATAGAAGATAAAAGTACGGGAACCTATAAAATGTTGATTGCAACACGTTCTGAGGTTGGTTTAGTTTCTAATAGTACTGTACCATGGCGAGCAGTTATCGCGCAATACAGTTCTTCCAACTTGAGAGATTGGACTTTGGAAAAGCCATTTTATGAGGATACAACTACCTTTTTAACTGAATGCCCTGATGTGTTCACGATGGGAGACTATCAGTATTTGGTTTATTCCGATAAAGATGATCGTATGGTACATTATAAATACCGTTTACTGACAGCTAATACTTGGATTACACCTGTAAATAGTGCGTTAGATGGAATTGCTTTCTATGCTGGAAAAACAGTTACCGATGGCACAAATCGGTACATAGCAGGATGGTGTCCCACTAAAAACAAAAACAGTGATGCCTCTTTTTTTGATTGGGCTGGATCGCTTGTAACACATCGACTTGTTCAGCAAGCAAATGGAACATTAGTTATTGCGATACCCAACGGTGTCGAAAACAAGTTTAGTGATAATAGCACTTTAAATTCGAAAATAGGCTTAGGAACTACAAATCAAGGAGGTGCCTATACATTGAAGGCTAATGCATCTGAAAAAGCATTTTCAGTGTTTGAAAGAGAAACTGGAGCATTTAAAATTAAAACACGTATAAAAGCGATATCATCCACGCAATTTGGTTTTGAATTTGGAGCCTGTGGAACACGAAATGAAGTATTTGCCATTGTATTTGATTTAGCCAAAGGTCAATTAAGGTTAGATAAGCTTATAAAAAATGCGGCCTCCCTAAATCTAACGAAGCTTCCGCTAAATGTTCCTGCTAATAAAGAGTTTGATATTACAATGATTGTTGAAAATTCTGTTTGTGTGATATACATTAATAATGAAATCGCTTTTACAAACCGTATCTATAAAATGAATCAGAATCCGTGGGCTATTTTTGCGGATAATGGTGAAGTTACTTTCTCAGACTTGAAATTTTTTAAATAAATAGAGCATCGAAAACGATAACTTTAGTCTTTATTATAATCCTTGTTTTATGAAGGTTCAGGTTTAGTAATTAAAATTAATTCGGTTCATTTCTTACCTGCGTACTGTTAAAATTGAAACCATCAAAATCTAATTTTGGTGGTTTTTTTATGGCTCTATTTGAATGGAATAATTTTGCTGCTTTCCCTGCTTGACGTAAAGTAAGGATCTGTTTTCGAGTCTCTTTAGGTGTAATAAGCAGAGCTGAGGATATCTTGGGATTGGTTTAATATAAGTTGTTTTTCTTCTTGAAATTCCGACACCCATATATAAAAACAGTACTGAATCTTGAGCTCATATTGCATTTTAATCGTATAATTTTCTTAAAAGCTTTAGAATACGTCATAAAATAGAATTGATTAATAAATTCATTTTTTTTATCAATTATTTTTAAACTTCCTGTAAAAATAAATTTAAAATATTATTAATTGAATAATATTAATCAAGTTAATTTTTTTATTCCTGAACATCCATTTTAAGAAAAAACAAGTGTAACATAATTGTATTCGATGTAACATAAATAGAACTATAACGAGGTAGTTATTATTATCGGTAGTCTGTAAGTTGTTGATATATATGGGTTTTTAAGTTTTTTTAGAGCAATGAAGCTAGTTGTAACATCTGTAAAACACCAATCTTTTTTTTGCTCATAAATTAGCAATTCAATTTATTAATTACACACAATGAAAAAAATAGTTGTTTGGGCTTTGATTGCCTCATTAGCAGGTTTCTTATTTGGTTTTGATACAGTCGTTATTTCTGGAGCAGATAAAAAACTTCAGGTTCTTTGGAATTCGTCGGATACATTTCACGGTACAGTTGTTATGGGAATGGCATTATGGGGAACCGTTCTTGGAGCAATATTTGGTGGGATTCCCACTAATAAGATAGGAAGAAAGAATACTTTATTATGGATAGGAATATTATTCTTGTTTTCCGCAATTGGATCAGCCTTTGCCAACAACCCATTTATATTCGCTGCCTTTAGATTTATTGGAGGTTTGGGTGTTGGTGCTTCAACAATTGCAGCGCCAGCATATATATCAGAAATTGCTCCTGCAAAAGATCGAGGGAAACTAGTCGCTTTTTATCAGTTCAATATTGTTTTAGGTATACTTATGGCTTTTTTGTCTAATTATCTTTTAAATGATGTGGGTGAGAATGCATGGAGATGGATGATGGGAGTACAAGCAATTCCATCTGTGATTTATCTTTTATTAATGATTTCTATTCCTGAAAGTCCAAGATGGCTATTGTCTAAATGCAGGAACGAAGAAGCTAGGAAAGTATTGCAAACAATGGGTCAAGAAGCTGATTATGAAAAAATAAAAGAAGAGATAGATAAAGATAATAACGATGCCTCCCTTGCAAATGACACTATATTTTTGAAGAAATACAGAACGCCTCTAGTTTTGGCTTTTTTAATGGCTTTTTTCAACCAATTATCTGGAATTAATGCTTTTTTATATTATTCAAGCAGGATTTTTCAGGAAGCGGGTCTTGGGGAAAGTACAGCTCTACTTAGTAGTATTGGAATTGGTGTGGTGAATTTAATTTTCACTCTATTAGGTGTTTTCTTAATTGACAAATTAGGACGTAAAGTATTAATGTACATAGGTTCTGTAGGATATATTATCTCACTTTCACTTGTCGCAATGGCTTTCTTTTTTCATTGGGGTGGAATGGCTGTCCCAGTTTTCTTATTCCTTTTTATTGCCGCACATGCAATAGGACAAGGTGCTGTAATTTGGGTTTTTATATCCGAAATTTTCCCAAATCATCTTAGAGCATCAGGCCAATCTTTTGGCAGTACTACGCATTGGGTTCTAGCGGCTATAATTCCATCTCTAATTCCATATTTATTTTCAACTGTTGGACCTGGAGTAGTGTTTTTGTTTTTTGCAGTAATGATGGTTTTTCAACTTTTGTTTGTTGCTTTCATGATGCCCGAAACAAAAGGGATTTCTTTGGAAGAATTGAGTAAAAAATTAATTAAATAGAAATTATGAAAACAATAATTAAAAAGAAATTTTTGAGGTTCTCATGTTGCATCATAGGTCTGATAGTCTTAGTTGGGTGTAAGCAATCTTTACTTAATGAAAAGAATGATTATACAGAAGCAGAATTGTACAGACCTAATTTTCATTTTACTCCTAAAAAAGGATGGATGAATGATCCAAATGGTATGTTTTATTATAATGGGTATTACCACCTTTTTTATCAGCATTACCCAGATTCAAATGTATGGGGACCTATGCATTGGGGGCATGCCATAAGTACTGATCTTATTTCATGGACAGAGAAACCTATTGCAATTTATCCTGATGAAAAAGGCTATATCTTTTCAGGAAGTGCGGTTGTTGATGTGAAAAACACTTCAGGATTTGGGAGCTTAAAAAACCCTCCTATGGTAGCAATGTTTACGTATCATGACATGAAAAAAGAAAAAGCTGGAGAGACTAATTATCAGTCTCAAGGAATAGCCTATTCATTAAATGAAGGCTTGACTTGGACGAAATACGAAGCAAATCCAATTATTAAAAATCCAAATATTAAAGATTTTAGAGATCCTAAAATGACTTGGGATGCTATACACCAACAATGGATAATGGTTTTGGCAGCTGGAGATAAAACAATGTTTTATGGTTCTAAAAATTTGAAAGACTGGAAACTTCTTTCAGATTTTGGCAAAGAGATTGGTGCGCATGGAGGTGTTTGGGAATGTCCAGATTTTTTTCCAATGCTAGTTGACGGTACAGATGATTACAAATGGGTTATGCTGTTAAGTATAAACCCAGGAGGACCGAACGGAGGTTCGGCTACGCAATATTTTGTAGGTGATTTTGATGGAAAAACATTTACTATCGATGATGCTTTTTCAAAAGATGTAAAAGAACAAAATGGGCTTTGGATTGACTATGGAAGAGATAATTATGCGGGGGTGACTTGGTCTAATATATCTGAGGTAGATGGTCGTAAGTTATTTATTGGGTGGATGTCAAATTGGGATTATGCACAAAAAGTGCCAACAGAGACATGGAGAAGCAGTATGACGATTCCTAGAGAATTAGTACTTGTAAAAGAGGGTAATCATTATACTGTTTCTTCTAAACCCGTAAAAGAATTAAAAAATTATATCGCTAAAACGATCAATAAAGAATCTATCAAAATAGATAAAGAAATGATTTTGGTAGATAAGTCAGTAGTCGATTTATCAAAACTTGATATTCAGTTTTCTTTAAAGGATCTTAAAAAAGATGTTTACACCTTTTCATTTTCGAATAATTCTAAGAATATAATTCAATTTGGAATCAATAAAAAGGAGAATTACTTTTTTATTGATAGATCAAAATCTGGAAAAATTGCTTTTTCTGATATTTTCGCAAACAAGATTTCAAAAGCACCTTTCAAAGCTGACTTTGATAAAATGGATATAAGAGTAATCGTTGACAAAACTTCGATTGAAATTTTTTATAATAATGGAAAAACAGTGATGACAGAAATATTTTTTCCAGACCAACCGATGGAATATTTTTCAGTTTCCAAAGCAAACACTGATTATACCATTGAAAACTTAATTATTAACCAACTCAATTTTAACTAAACTAAATTAATTATGAAACACAAAATTATTCTTTACTTAATCCTAATGGGCTCGTTTTTTTCTTTACAGGCCCAAAACATAGGAATCAAAGGAGTGGTAACTTCTTCTGAAGATGGAATGTCTCTTCCTGGGGCATCAGTACTAGTTTCTGGTACAAATATAGGAACTTCAACTGATCTAGATGGTCAGTTTACGATCAACAGTGTTGATAAAAATGCAACACTAATATTTAGTTATGCAGGTTATGCTACGCAAACTATTAAGCTTAATGGGCAAACTTCTTTAAAAATTTCAATGAAAACAGAGTCTTTAAATCTGCAAGAAGTTGTCGTAACGGGTTATGGTAAAGAGAAAAAAGCCGATTTAACTGGTGCAGTTACAGTAGTAGAATTGAAACCTATTACCGGACAAACCATGAGTTCTGGAAATGCTATGCAAGCTTTGCAAGGAAGGGTAGCTGGTTTGACTATAGAGAAATCAGGAGATCCAAGCGGGGCAAATAGTAGAATATTAATTAGAGGGGTAAGTACGCTTGGTAATACAGATCCTTTGTATGTTATCGATGGTGTTCCAACAACAAGACCGGAGGTTTTTGCTAGTTTGAGTCCAAGTGCTATTGCGTCTATTCAAGTCTTAAAAGATGCATCGGCTTCCTCTATTTATGGATCTAGAGCTGCAAATGGGGTAATCATTGTGACCACTAAAAATGCCGCTAAAGGGGGTGTGACTCAAGTATCATATAGTACAAACGTTTCTGTACTTTCGGAGAAAAAACAACGATATACAATGATGAATGCTTTAGATAGAGGAAAAGTGTTATGGCAAGCCTCTGTTAATGATGGAGCAAGTCCATCAGGTGGATATGGAGAAATCTACAATTTTGATTGGAACAATGACTTCAGTAATCCAATATTAAATAGCGTGAGTGTAAAGCCTTATGTAGGTGGAGATACTAATGTTCCTGCAGGGGACACTGATTGGCAAGACACTGTATACAAAACAGGACTTCTTATCAATAATGATTTATCTGTATCTGGAGGATCTGATAAAGCAAATGCAGTATTGAATATGGGATATTTGGATAATTCCGGAATGTTAAAATTCACTAATTATGAGAGATATTCTGCTAGATTAAATGCCAATTTCAAGTTATTTAACGATAAGGTAAGATTTGGTGTTAATTCTCAATTTACACAATCTAACGAAAGAGCTGCTGCAGGAGATGTAGGTAATGCACCTACACCTGGATTAGCAATAACTCTTGCACCAACGATTCCAGTTTACACTGCTTCTGGTGATTACGCTGGTCCATTGGGTTCTGGTTATTCAGATAGAAACAACCCTTTACTGATGCAATATTTGAACAGATGGGATAATAGCAAAAAAATGGCTTTGTATGGTAATGTTTTTACTGAAATTGATATTTTAAAAGGACTGACCTTTAGAAATAGTATTGGTATGGATTTTAATGATTTCAGCAGAAAAGATATTGAACCAATTGTAAAAAATGGATTTGTTAATAGAAACAACAATAGTTTAGCTTTTGATACCAATAAATATTCTAGTTTAACGATTTCAAATACTTTAAATTATAATCTTACTGTTTCTGAACATAAATTTGGAATCCTTGTAGGTACTGAATCTACTAAAACGGATTTGAATACCTTGTTTGCACGTGCAGAGGGATTTGCAGTAGAATCAGAATCTTATTTTACACTATCTGCAGCTACTGGAACTAGAACAAACAATGGGATTTCAACGGGTAGTAGGCTACTTTCTCAGTTTGGAAAATTTAATTATGCTTTTTCTGACCGTTATTTAGCTTCATTCACTATTCGTCGCGATGGTTCATCAAGATTTGGTGAAGACAACAGATATGGTATTTTTCCGGCGGTTACTGCAGGTTGGAGGATAAATAATGAAGATTTCTTTAAAAATGTAAAAGCAGTTTCAAACTTGAAGCTACGTGCTGGTTATGGAGAAGTAGGAAATCAATCTATTGGTGATAATGCTCGTTTTGGACTATATGAAGCAAGATACGGTCCTAATCAAAATGTATATTATCCAGATTTTTTCAATATTTATTATAATGTTGGAACTGCTTATGATTTAAATGGAGCAAATACTGGAAATTTAGCGTCGGGTTTTGTATCTATACAAGCGGCAAATTCAGGGTTAAAATGGGAAACTACCAAAGAGGTTAACGTAGGTTTGGATTTTGGTTTTTTTGAAAACAAATTATCAGGTTCCTTTGATTATTTCTCAAGAAATACAGAAGGAATTTTGATTAGACCACCAGTTGCATCTGCTGTAGGAGAGGGTCAACAACGCTATGTAAATGGTGCTACAACTGCAAATAAGGGTTGGGAACTTACAGTAGGTTATGCTGATAAATTAGAAAATGGATTGTACTTTAATGTTACTACAAATTTTGGTGCAACCAAGAATAAAATTACAGATTTGCCAGAAGAGGTTAGAGCAGCTTATCCTGGAACGGCTGCTAATTCGATAATTGGGCATTCACAATTCGAAGTTTTTGGATATAAAACCGATGGATTATTCCAAAGTCAAGCTGAAATAGACGCACATGCTGATCAAGTAGGTTCTCGATTGGGAGGTATTAAATTTGTTGATATCAATGGAGATAATGTGATTAATTCAGATGACAGAACTTTTATTGGCACAACACTTCCAAAATTAGAATATGGTGTTAATATTAGTTTAGCGTATAAAAACATTGATTTCTCCATTTTTGGTTCTGGTGTAGCTGGAAGAGTTGGGGTTGATCCGTATGTTTTTTGGAATAATTTTGTTCAAGGAAGGGATAATGCTGGCCCTGGAACATTGAATGCTTGGACACCAACAAATACAAATACTGAGGTACCATCTCTTTCATTAGCAAACAATGACACGCAGATGTCAGATTATATCTTGAGAAATAATTCCTATTTCAAACTCAGAAACATGCAAATTGGATATTCATTAGCAGACAAATTAGTTGAAAAAACAGGATTCATTACTAGCTGCAGAGTTTATGCGCAAGGAGAAAATTTATTTTGGCTTACACCAAAAGGATATATTGGTTCCGATCCAGAACGAACAGATGTTAATAGAATACCAGTACCAACTACATTCTCATTAGGTGTAAACTTTAATTTTTAATTAATTATCATGAAGAAATATAATAATATAGTTATCACTTGCTTGTCAATTCTATTCTTGACATCATGTAGCTCCGATTTTTTAGAATATGAACCAACAGGAGTATTGTCTTCTGGAAATGTGGCAACAGCTGCAAATGCGGAAGCGCTTGTAAATTCGGCTTATGCAGCAATTGGAAATGACGAAATGGTAGGCCCAATAACAAACCAATGGGTTTATGGAAGTGTTCGATCTGATGATGCTTATAAAGGCGGAGGTGGTCGTGGCGATGTTGATGTTATTGACCGATACGAGCAATACAACACGACCATTGCAGATTATGGTGATTGGATGTTGCCAAGAACTTGGACAAATCATTATAAAGCTATTTCTAGAGCTAATTTTGCATTGTCGGTTATTAATGCAATTCCGGATGCGGATTACCCATCAAAAAAAGTAAGACAAGCGGAGTTACGTTTTTTAAGAGCCCATTCTCATTTTATGCTAAAGTTATTGTTTAATAAGGTTCCTTATATCACGGAAGATCTTACGCAGGAAGACATATTAAAAACTTCAAATGATTTGACTAGTGATCAATTATGGGACAAAATTGCTGAGGATTTCAAATTTGCTTACGATAATTTAGAACAGGCTCAAGAACAAGTAGGAAGAGCAGATAAAAACGCTGCCGCTGCTTATCTTGCTAAATTAAATTTATATCAGGCATACAAACAAAATGATGCCCATCAAGTTACAAGTATAGACGTAGCAAAATTACAGGAAGTAATAGATTATGCAGATGATGTTACAGGTGCTTTAGAGTCAGATTACGGATTTGATTTTTTAGACGGACATGACAATGGCTCCGAATCAATTTGGGCTGTTCAGTTTTCTATTAATGATGGTACAAATACTGGAAGAGTAAGTTTTGTTACCGGCTTAAATTCTCCTCACGGAACTCCTCTTTATGGATGTTGCGGTTTTCATATGGCTAGCCAAAATATGGTGAATGCTTTTAAAACGGATGCAAATGGTTTACCATTATTAGACACTTTTAATAATTCAGATATTTTTAATACCATTACTAATGGGGTTGCACCACTACCGTCTGGAGTTACTTTAGACCCAAGAATTGACCACACTGTAGGAGTTCCAGGAAGACCATTTAAATATAAAAACACTTTGAATGCTTCAGGCGATATGGTTTACAATTTTAGTTGGGCAAGAGATCCAGGTGTTTATGGGTATTTTGGAAATATGAAAGAACAACAATCTCCTGACTGTTCATGCTATGTAAAAAACGGACCATTTATAGGTACTTCTAAGAACGTTGATTTTATTAGATATGCAGATGTATTATTATTTAAAGCAGAAGCATTAATTCAATTAAATAGATATACAGAAGCATTGCCAATAATCAATCAAATTAGAGCGAGAGCAGCTGCGAGTGGATCTATGCCATTAGCTGCAGGAGCATCAAATGTTTATAAGGTAGAGCCTTATACTTCTTTCTCTTCAAAAGATTATGCTCTGAAAGCGCTTATGTTTGAAAGACGTTTAGAATTTGGTATGGAAGGGCCAAGATTCTTTGATTTAGTAAGATGGGGTATAGCTGAGCCTGTTTTGAATGCTTACCTTAACGTTGAGAAAACTAAAAGAGATTTTCTTACCAACGCTAAGTTTACATCAGGTAGAGATGAGTATTATCCGATACCTCAGAGAGAAATAGATTTTACAGCAGGATTATATAAGCAAAATCCTGGGTATTAATATTAGAATTTTTTATAATACTTTTGTTTTGGTTAGTAATTTGGTTAAAGGCAAGTGTTTTACTTGCCTTTAACTTTTCAATATTTTTTAGGATAGGTTACTTTTGTAGGTATTCTTAATTTTTTAATACGGTTTTATTATGATAAATGGAAAGTACACTTTAAGTGCTGTTTGTTTTGGGGAAGTTTTATGGGATGTTTTTCCAACACATAAAAAGATTGGTGGAGCGCCATTGAATGTGGCTGTACGAATGAATTCTTTAGGAGTAGAAACTACAGTGATAAGTCGCATTGGTGCAGATGAAAATGGAGAAGATATTTTGTCTTTTTTAAATAAACAAGAAGTTACTACTGATTTAATTCAGGTAACCAAGGAATATAAAACGGGCGCGGTCAATGTAATGATCAATGAGAAGGGGAATGCTTCTTATGATATATTGTATCCTTCTGCTTGGGATAAAATTGTAGTAACAGAAATAATGGATAAAGTGGTTTCTGAAGCAGATATATTTGTTTTTGGGAGTTTATCATCTAGAGATGAGGTTTCTAGAAAAACTTTGGTGTCTCTTTTGGACAAGGCAAAATATAAAGTTTTTGATGCAAATCTAAGAGCTCCATATTATACAACCGAGGTGCTAAAGGAGCTGATGCAAAAAGCTGATTTTATTAAGTTGAATGACGAAGAGTTGCGTGAAATAAGTAGAGAGTTAGGTTCTCCGTACAATTCATTTGAACAAAATATTAAATTCATTGCTGAGAAAACCAATACAAAACAGATTTGCGTAACTAAAGGAGAATTTGGGGCTGTTTTGTATTATAATGATAAGTTTTATTACAATAGTGGTTACTTTGTAAAAGTAGTAGATACGGTCGGTGCAGGGGATTCTTTTTTAGCATCGTTAATAGTACGATTATTAAGGGGGAAATTACCACAGAAATCGTTAAATTATGCTTGTGCAATCGGCGCTTTGGTAGCTGGAAAAGAAGGGGCAAATCCAAAGATTTCTGAAAAGGAAATAAAGAAATTCATGATGATTTAGCCAAGTAGAATATTTAGTAAGAGAAATAACAAAGTCCCAATTAAGGGACTTTGTTTATTATTATATCGTTGTCAACTTCTTCAAATCAGCAATAGTTGCTATTGGGTCAGTAGCTTTAAAAACATAGCTGCCGGCCACTAGAGCATCTGCCCCGGCTTCTACTAATTGTTTTGCATTTTGGTTGGTTACACCACCATCGACTTCAATTATAGTGGATGCTCCTTTTCTAATGATCAAATCTTTTAGTTTTCTCACTTTAGTATAAGTGTTTTCTATAAAAGATTGACCTCCAAAACCTGGATTTACACTCATGATACAGACTAGGTCAATGTCATTAATGGTGTCTTCTAATAAATCAATGTTAGTATGTGGATTAATTGCTACTCCAGCCTTCATTCCTTCCGCTTTAATAGCTTGTAGCGTTCTGTGCAAGTGCGTGCAGGCTTCATAATGTACACTAAGTATGTTGGCACCTAACTCAGCGAAAGTTTTGATATACCGATCCGGATCGATAATCATCAAATGCACGTCGATTGTTTTTTTGGCATGTTTGCTAATCGCTTCCAAAACGGGCATTCCGTATGATATGTTTGGTACAAAAATACCGTCCATGATGTCAATGTGAAACCAGTCGGCTTCACTTGCATTTATCATTTCGATGTCGCGTTGCAGGTTTCCAAAATCGGCTGCCAGAACTGAAGGCGCAATTATTGTGTTTTTCATTGTGTAGTTGTTGTGTTGAGACACACTGCAGCGCGTCTTTATAAAGTTGTTGTTTTTACAAAATTAGGTTATTTAAAACAAACTGGAAAGATTTCTGATTGTAGAAATAGTGAGTTGTCGCTTCCGTGGATGCGCGTAAGGTATTGTAGTGAAAATCCTTTTACTTTTTTCTTTAAAAAGTAAAAGATTGAAACGGAAAGCCCGGCCCGAAGTTTTTACGGAGGGATACGCTAGGGAAGAAAAAAGAAAAAAGAGGGAAGAGAATCTGAAATGAATTCAGATTAAAAAAATAAAATTATGTAAACCCAAGAGCCTTATTTAAAAAAGTAAAACTCCGGATACCCGAGAGCTTTGCTCGAATCGACCGTGAGTTTTATTAATGAAAAATAAAACTCCGGTAATCAGCCGGAGTTTCAATCATCAATCAAAAAACGAACAGTCAATCAAACTGTTGTTTATTTTGAATTAAAAGATTTAAAATTTAAAAATTTTAATTGGGGATATTGTAAATTAACCTAGGTAGGTTTTTAGAATTTTACTTCTTGAAGTATGTTTCAATCTTCTGATTGCTTTTTCCTTAATTTGACGAACACGTTCACGGGTAAGGTCAAAAGTTTCGCCTATTTCCTCTAAAGTCATTGGGTGTTGGTCACCAAGTCCAAAGTATAAACGAACAACATCAGCCTCTCTTGGAGTCAGTGTTTCTAGTGAACGCTCGATTTCAGTACGCAATGATTCGTGAATTAATTCTCTGTCAGGATTTGGAGATTCGCCAGAACGCAATACATCGTAAAGGTTAGAATCTTCTCCTTCTACAAGAGGCGCATCCATGGATAAGTGACGACCAGAGTTTTTCATAGACTCTTTTACGTCATTAACTGTCATGTCAAGCTCTTTTGCAATTTCCTCAGCAGATGGTGGACGCTCGTTAGATTGCTCTAATAAGGCATACATTTTGTTGATTTTATTGATAGAACCAATTTTATTCAAAGGCAAACGAACGATACGAGATTGTTCAGCTAATGCTTGAAGGATCGATTGACGAATCCACCATACCGCGTAGGAGATGAATTTAAATCCACGAGTTTCGTCAAAACGTTGAGCCGCTTTGATCAATCCTAAATTTCCTTCGTTGATTAAATCAGGAAGTGTAAGTCCTTGATTTTGGTATTGTTTTGCTACCGAAACAACAAAACGTAAATTCGCTTTTGTCAGTTTCTCTAGGGCTTTTTGATCCCCGGCTTTAATCTTTTGTGCTAATTCTACTTCTTCATCAGCTGTAATAAGGTCAACTTTTCCAATTTCTTGTAAATATTTGTCTAATGAAGCAGTTTCACGATTAGTAACCTGCTTGGTAATTTTAAGTTGTCTCATGTTTTTGTCTCCTCAAGTTTTAAGTGTACAAGTAGTTATACGTATGGAACATTAAAAAAGTTACAAAAAATAGAAAATAGTTAAAATTTATGCTTTAGACACAGTATTTAGACAGTAAAAACAGATTGCAAAAATAGCGATTGTTTATAAACTATTGATTACCATAATGATAGTTTCGAAGAAAATAAGATTAGAGATCTAAAAAATTTTCAACATTTTTACCATTCCATTGGCCTAAAAATTTATAAGGAATAAATCTTGCAAACAGCTCTTCTTTATACCACTTGAGTTTTCTGGTCAGACGAACGACCTCTTTGTGTTTTTCATTTTTATAAGCGTAATCAATCATTTCTGCTTGAGTTTTCCATACGCTTAGTGTAGCTTGCTGTATTAATGGCCATTCGCCAACACCGATTGATAGCGCTAATCCATCGTAACCCTCTAAACTTTTGCTCACATCACCAACTTTTCTCCAAAAAGAAATCAATTTTGAAAGCCGAATACTGGCTCGTGTTAAAACCATAACGGGCTTATCTAAAGCCAAAGAGGCATGAGAAATAAAAGGTTGCTTTCCGTCCCATTTTCCGTGGGCTTCTGCTGCATGTGCAAAAACGGTGAATGACTCAGAGCTTCTAGATTTATAGTTATTAAAAAAGGAATTTTTTTCAAAAAAATTATTTGCATCTATTTCTGACACCCAAATACATAATAATGCATAAGTACCAAAGTTTGGTTTTGAACTAAAACCATTTTCAGCTCCCGAGCCCAATAATTTGTAAAACACTAATCCTTCAATATTTTTGAAATGAGCGTGTCCTAATTGCATTTGCGAAAATGCCCAAAGTTTGTTGGAAAAACTTTCTAATTTAAAAAAAGTACAAGTGGTTATTTGGCTCATGAGTTTATGTTATATTTTGAGTGGGTTTGTGATTGTAAATTAGATTATTTTTTTTCAACCACTAAAATTTGAACGCCCAATGGAAATAGTTTTTCAAATACAAAAATAGGGGATGTAACCACTTTTAAAAGAACAAGCATCCAAAAATGATTAGACATATTCCCCGACCAATCTATCCCTTTTTTTTCCATTCTACTAAGCCACCATATTGTAAAGGCATCAAGAGTTCCGTATCGCAAATGTTTTTTGATTTTCCATTTATCTTTTTGAAACAAAAGCGGAAAACCTTTATTAGTTAATAATGACAGGTGCCTTGGACTATGCCATCCTTGCCAATATGATTTTTGAATTTTTGCATTGATGCTTTTATAATCAGGTATTTCAATAATTATTTGTCCTCCTTGTTTTAGGCAATTATGTAGTGTTTCAATAGTTTGATGCGGGTTATAGTCGTGCTCTAAATAATGCCAGAGCGTGATTACATCAAATTCTGTCTTAGTATCATAATCTTCAATAGAAACTTTTTTGAGTTCCAAGTTAGGATATTTTTTACCTTTCCAACCCGAATCTGAAAAATCAATTCCAGTGCAATTTACTTGTGATTTTTGTTGCAAAGATTCTAAAAAACTCGGATTACCACATCCTACATCTAAAATATTAAGGTTAGGCTCGTTCTTTTTAAGATGCTTTTTTACAAAATTAACGCGCTTTAAATCTAACTTTTTTTGACTGTTATCGACAAATGAAAAATACTTTCCCCATGCTAAAGAACCTCTGTAGGGTAAATAGTTTTCGGTGTAGTACTGCACTAATCTTTCAGGCACTACGGGATTTGTTAGAAACACGGTCTCACAATTATTACAAACATTAAAAACATAAAGCTCAGTATTGGGCTCATGCATTAGTGCATTTGTTGACATATAATAAGAAGTTTCGGTTTCTTTACAAATCGGGCAATTGACAGTATTTGTATGTTCCATTTGATAGTTTAATTTTATTTATAGCCAATGAATTATCTATACGATAAACAAAAGCTAAAGCGCAAACTTTAAACTAATGAGTAAGATATTTATTAATACGTGCAATGTGTTATGTGTATAGTTTTTTTGACTGTTTAGAGGCAGCTTGAATGTATTTTTTCTTAATAATTAACATTCCAAAACTTTCGCCACCTTCTTTTCCAGTGTTTTTATGATGCATTTTGTGCGCACGACGCAACGCTAAAACAAATACATTTTTTGTTTTAGTAAATACCTTGAAGCGTTGGTGTATTATTAGGTCATGTACAAAGAAATACGCTATGCCATAAGATAAAATACCAAAACCCACCCAAGTGTACCAGGCATATTGGTTCATCATACCGAACATGATGAGTAACCAGCTTGGCACGGCATAAATGATGAAAAATAAATCATTTCGTTCAAACCAACTTTTATGGTCTTTTTTGTGATGATCAGCATGAAAATACCACATAAAACCATGCATTACGTATTTGTGATTTGCCCAAGCAGAAAATTCTGTTAGTATAAAAGTGACTAAAACTATGCTAGTGTTAATTATTATTTCCATATCAAATAAATATAAATAAAAAGGTGAAGAATATAATTTGTAAAATTAATATTATTAAAGACACAGTACGATTACCTTTGATAATCGTAGGGTAAAAAAGGTAAGATGTAAAGAAAGCAACGCCAATCCAACTCAAATAATTCTGTAAATCAGGTAATCCACCTTCAAATTTCCAAAAATCAAGTTTAGGTGCCACTTGTTCAATAATTAGATCAATACCGGTTACGAGTAAAGCAGCCAAAACCAAAACAATTATCTTGTTTGTAAAGATGCGATTTACTACTATGATTCCAGCACAAATTAGCATTGCCCAATTGATCGAAATGACCAGAGGAACATTAATAAATTTATAACCTAATCCGTTGCCGTACGAATATTTCCCAAAAATTAATCCTGTTTTCACCCCAACTACTTCAATGATAAAACCCAAAATTGCAATAGAAAAAAATGCAAATATAAATTTTTTGTCTGCTAATGGACTATGAATTAAAAAAACAAAACAAGTAAGTAATAATGTATAAGGTGTAAAAGGACTAAAAAAAGAAGGGTTGACTACAAACCCAATCGATCCAGAAATATAGACTAGAATTAAGAAATATAAAAAATATGATTTGTATGTTTTTTTCATTTCATTTCTTGTTCTACTATAATTTGGCTAGCTATTTTTGCACTAAAAAGGCATAGCGGAATACCTCCCCCTGGATGCACACTTCCTCCCACAAGAAACAAATTTTCAATACTTGACGAAAAACTAGCATGTCGTAAAAATGCGGCAAATTTATTGTTGCTAGAATTACCGTATAGTGATCCGCCAACAGAAGATGTTTGGTTTTCTATATCAATTGGACTTAAAGTACTTTCGCTAATAATATATTTTTCGATATCTGTTTTCAGCATCATATTAATTTTGTCAACTACATTTTTTCTAATTGCTGCTGCATAATTAATACTCTCGCTTTTATTGTGCGGTACATTTACCATTACAAACCAGTTTTCGCAACCCTCTGGTGCATCATCTTTGCAATACTTTGAAGTAATATTTATATAAACGGTAGGGTCTTCTGTTGGAAATTGTTTTGAAAACAAATAATCAAATTCCTTTTTATAATCATCACTGAACAAAATATTATGCAGTCCTAATGCGGCAAATTCTTTGTTTATTCCCCAATAAAAAACATAAGCACTACTAGATTTTTCTTGTTGAAGTAGCTTTTTAGGAGTAAAAGAAATGGGTAATAAATATTTGTAGAGTGCATGAATATCTATATCGCTTGCCACAATATCAAAGGGATAGCTGACACCATTACTTTTAATGGAGGCAATCCTATTATTAGATTCAACATTTAAGGTTTCGACAGCTGTATTATATTTAATTTCCACATTAGCTTCTTCTGCTAGTTTGACCAAATGTGTTGTAATTTGATGCATGCCTTTTTTAGGTAAGTAAGCACCAAGATTAAATTCTAAATGCGAAATCATATTCATTAAGGCAGGTGCTTTATAAGGATTAGAACCGTTATAGGTTGCAAATCGATTAAACAGCTGTACCGTTTTTGGATTCGAAAAAGTTTTTTCATTTTTTTTATGCATAGTACTTAATAAACCCAAAAAGGGGGCAAACAAGATACCTTTTACTGTCCTAAAATTAATGAAATTTTTCAGCTGATGAAGTGATTGTTTCAAAAATAAATCTTCGGTTGTTTTAAAATAAAAAGCGTTGCGCTTTATGTGTTTTAAAACAGTTTCTTTATTTTCATTTAATTTTAAATGTACTTCCGTTGCAAATTCTTCTACATTAGCAGATGCTTTTAGTTGCGTTCCATCTGCATAAAAATAGTTAGTTATGACTTTTAATTTCTGGTATTCAAATTTATGCGAGCTCCCTTGCAAATCAGTCAATTCGTCTACTAGTGTGGGCATAGTAAATAAAGATGGCCCTTTATCAAATCGAAATCCATTCTGATTAAGTTCACTCAATTTGCCGCCTGGGTAACTATTTTTTTCAAAAATAGTTACTTTAAACCCTTGATTTGCTAGTCGAATTGATAATGCAAGACCTCCTATACCAGCTCCAATCACACCAACGGTTTTAGTCATTTTTATTGATTAAATTAAAAATGTAAATTTAGTTTTTTTTGAGAGGAAAATTGTAGAACAATAGTTAAAAAAATCCATAAATAGTAAACTAAAAACCAAATATAATTAAATCTACAAGTTTATATTATTATAAAAAGCCAATCTCAATTGCACAAATTTGGGTTCGAATAAGAAGCATAACGTAAATTTGCTTTCGTTAATTTTTTTTGTATTTCTACTGGACCATCGCTTTCATCTTTTGGGCTAGTTTGGCTTTTTCGTAGGAATGTTGTTTTACGGACAGTTCTAAAACAAAAACCCCAATTCAAATGAATGAATTGGGGTTTTTTATAAATGAACCTTTAGTAAACTAAGATCTGATTACTCTTTTCTTTCCTCACGTGGAGGTCTTGGCATAAGTGCTTTTCTTGACACTTTTTCCTTTCTTGTTTTTGGATCCATACCTAAGTATTTCACTTGAAAAACATCTCCCATGTTCACAACGTCAGAAACATTTTCTGTGCGTTCCCATGCTAGCTCAGATACGTGAAGCAATACTTCATTTCCTGGCGCTTCTAGGTATTCTACTACGGCACCAAAATCAAGCATTTTGATTACTTTCACATCATATGCTTCATTCATTTTTGGTTTGAAAGTGATTGACTTAATTTTAGCCAATACTGCTTCAATACCTGCAGGATCTGTACCTAAGATTTCAATAACTCCTTCTTCAGTTATTGGATCTTCATTGATAACAATTGTTGTTCCAGTAGATTTTTGTAATTCTTGAATCACTTTTCCACCAGGTCCGATCAATGCACCAATAAAGGCATTAGGAATTCTTCTAGTAATAATTTTTGGAGCGTAAGCTTTAACATCCTCTTTTGGAGAAGCTAATGTTTCGATTAATTTTCCAAGGATATGCAAACGACCGTCACGAGCTTGCGCCAATGCTGCTTCCATTATCTCGTATTTCAATCCATCAATTTTGATGTCCATTTGACAAGCTGTAATTCCTACAGAAGTTCCAGTTACTTTAAAGTCCATATCTCCTAAGTGATCTTCATCACCAAGAATATCAGACAATACAGCGTAACGATCTCCATCTGTAATCAATCCCATTGCAATTCCAGAAACAGGACGAATCATTTGGATACCTGCATCCATTAATGATAATGTACCAGCACAAACTGTTGCCATAGAAGAAGAACCATTAGATTCTAATACTTCAGATACAACGCGTATTGTGTAAGGGCAATCAGCAGGAATCATGTTTTTCAAAGCTCTTTGAGCTAAGTTTCCGTGACCTACTTCTCTTCTTGAAGTTCCTCTTAAAGGACGAGCTTCACCAGTTGAGAAAGGAGGGAAGTTATAATGCAAGTAGAATTTTTCTTCACCTTGTTGAGACGGAGAGTCAATTTGGTTTGCTTCTCTAGATGTTCCTAAAGTCGCTGTTGCCAATGCTTGAGTTTCTCCACGTGTAAACAATGCTGATCCGTGTACCGAAGGTAAGTAGTCTACTTTACACCAGATATCTCTAATTTCATTAGTTTTTCTTCCGTCTAAACGTGTTCCTAAATCTAGGGTTACATTACGAACAGCTTCTTTATTAGCCTTTTTGAAATATTTAGAAACTAAATCTCCGTTTTCTGCTAATTCTTCTTCTGTAAACAATGCTTTAACTTCTTCTTTTAATTCGTCAAAAGCAGCGGTACGCTCTTGTTTTGAAGAACCTTTACTTGCAATTGCATAATTTTTATCGTAAGATGCTTCTTTTACTTTAGCGTAAATAGCTTCGTCTTCTCTTTCTCCGTCGTAAGTACGAACTTCTTTTTTTCCAAAAGCAGCTACCAATCTTTCTTGTGCAGAAATTTGATTTTTGATATGTCCGTGTGCAAATTTAATGGCTTCTACCATTTCTGCTTCTGAAATTTCTTTCATCTCACCTTCTACCATTGCGATAGAATCCATAGAAGCTCCAATCATCATATCAATATCTGATAATTCTAATTGTGCACGACTTGGATTGATAATAAACTCTCCGTCAATTCTTCCAACTCTAGCCTCAGAGATTAATGTTTTGAATGGAATGTCAGATAAAGCTAAAGCTGCTGATGCTGCTAAACCTGCTAATGCATCTGGCATTACATCTTCGTCAAAAGACATTAATTGAATCATTACCTGAACTTCTGCATGGTAATCGCTTGGGAAAAGTGGACGTAAAACACGGTCTACTAAACGCATTGTTAATACTTCACTATCACTTGGTCTTGCTTCTCTTTTGAAGAAACCTCCAGGAAAACGACCTGCTGCAGCAAATTTTTCACGGTAATCTACCGTCAACGGCAAGAAGTCCACTGGACTTGCTTTTCTTGCTGATACTACTGTTCCTAAAATAACAGTTTTTCCTATTCTGATTACTACAGATCCATCAGCTTGTTTGGCTAAATGACCTGTCTCGATTGTGATGATTCTTCCATCGCCTAAATCGATACTTTCTACAAATAATTGTGGAATCATAAATTTATTTTTTTTAGTTAAACATGGGTTCTAGTTGTGTTGTAGTTGTTGTTTGCGTAGTTAATGCCTAAAACCCAATGAAAAACCAAACTTTTTTTATTGTTATATAAAAACAAAAAGAGGCACTCGCGCGCCTCTTTTTTATATTGTTTATTTTCTAATACCCAATACTTTGATAATCTCACGATATCTGTTGATTTCTTTCTTTTTCAAGTAATCCAACAAAGATCTTCTTTTTCCAACTAGCAATACTAATGAACGCTCTGTGTTATAATCGTGACGATTTTTTTTCAAGTGTTCTGTTAGGTGTGCAATTCTGAAAGTGAACAAAGCAATTTGAGCTTCTGATTTTCCTGTGTTTGTTTTTTCTCCGTGTTGTGCGAAGATTTCTTCTTTAATTTCTTTAGTTAAATACATTCCAATATTTGTTTAATGATTTTTATGTATGATTTACATCTATTGTAAGCCGGCTGCAAAAGTACTATTTATTTTTTAAAAATCTAAAATTAATTTAATAATTAATGTTGTTTTGCTATTGTAATAGGAAGAGTGTAGAGAACTCTTACAGGGATGCCTCTCATAACTCCTGGTACCCATTCTTTGTAGTTTTTTAAAACTCTAATTGCTTCTTCGTCTAATCCGTAGCCAAGTCCTTTTATTATTTTAATTTCAACAATACTACCGTCCGTTTCAATTACAAATGTTAGGTATATTTTCCCAAAAACAGTATTTTGAGCTTCGTAAGGAATCCTCATTCTTCTTCCGATGTAACTATAAAAATTATTCATTCCTTTTTTAGGCATAGGACGTTGGTGTGCTTTTTTATAGTTATGTTCAATATTTGAAGAGTCAATACTTATGCCGGAGGTTAATTTTCCATTTTCGTAATTTTCGACGAAAGTATAATTAGGTTTTTTGCTCCCTCCTTTCCACTTCCCTTCATGAAAGCCGTTTTTTACTTTTCCACTTTCGAAAAACTCCTTCTCTAAATATTCATAATATCCATTTCCGTCAATTACTGTTTGAATGTTTTCTGCATTCCAGTATTGATTAATTTTAGAGTCAGAAAGTATCTCCTCTTCATTTTCTAAATATTCAATTTCGGATTTCGCTTTTCCGTCCTCATACCAATTGAACTGTTTGCCACTTAGTCTACAATTTATGAATTTTGAAATTGTTTTTTTGTTGCCGTTTTCATAGTAGTAGGCAAACTGCCCTTCTTGTTTTAATACATCTTTATCTGCGGATGTTCCTTCCATTTGTAAAACTCCTGATTTGTAATAATCAAAAATACTGTAAAGGTCATTGTCAGGCTTAGAATAATAATCTTTTATAATTCTATAGTAGCTGTAATTGTCTTCTGTTGATTCTTTCCACAAGGAGTCAAAGTAAACGATTTTACTAACTGGTGTTTGTGAGAATGATAAAAATGGAATTAAAAATAATAATGCTAGATGAAAATTTGATTTCATTAGGTTTTTTAACAAACCTAATACTTTTAGTACAACTTAGCAATCTCTTGATTCACAAATTCTAAGAAACGTTCGTCAGCTGCAGTAAATGGGTCTAGAACATGGCTGTCGATATCAATTTGCCCGATATTTTCTCCATTTACAAAAAGAGGAACCACAACTTCCGATTTTACAGTAAAACTGCAGGCAATATAATTATCTTGAGCCGCAACATCCGCGACAACAAAATTATTATTAGAAACAGCAACCTGACCGCATATGCCTTTGCCGAAAGGTATTACCGTGTGATCCGTTTCTGCGCCTACATATGGACCTAAGTGCAGCGTTTGAGTTTCCTGAGTCGCAAAATAAAATCCAACCCAGTTGTAATAGTCTATATTGTCTTGTAACAATTGACAAACTGCTAAAAGTTTTTCATCTCTCGAAAAGATAGTGTTTACTGTAATTGCAGTTACTTTTGGTTGTAATTCCTGAAATGTCATATCTTTATTTTTTTATACAAAAGTATTTAAAGTACCTTTCAAACATTATATAAATCTGTTAAAAAATAGACTTTGAGAAAATATTTTATTCAGTACAAACCTTTTTTACTTTTTCTGGCTAAATTTTTCATGACCTATATTGTTCTTGCTTTGATTTATCAAGAGTTTTTAGGTTTTTTTGGTGAGAATAAAATTGATTCGATAACTGAATTGGTAGCCGAAAACACAAAGCAGTTACTTACAGTATTTAATGTGGACGCCGATGTTGTAAAAAATAATTCGGAGCCCTATATTAGATTGCTTTATAATCAACAGTATGTGGCCAGAATAATAGAGGGTTGTAATGGCATTAGTGTAATTATTTTGTTTATTTCATTTGTAGTTGCATTCTCGGGGAAGGTGAAGTCCACTTTGTTTTTTGTTTTGGGCGGTAGCCTGTTTATTTACTTGCTTAATGTAGCTCGCATTGCCGCATTATGTGTTTTGATGGATCTTTTCCCAAAGCAGGAACGATTGCTACACGGCGTTTTTTTTCCGCTATTTATTTATGGTATTGTTTTTATTTTATGGCTGATTTGGGTTAATAAATTTTCATTATATGCTAAAAAGACTGCTGACTCATAAGCTCAGATTTATTTTTGTGCTGTTATTTGTTGTTTCGTTTGTCCTTATTAGGATCTATGAAGACAGCTTGTTTTACGATCCTTTTTTGAACTATTTTAAAAGTGATTTTAATGATTTGCCTTTACCTGTTTACGACTCTGTTCGTTTGTTCATCAGTTTATTGTTTCGCTATGGATTAAATACGGCATTATCACTAGGCTTGATCTTTAGTCTTTTTAAAGATGTCGGAATAGTCAAGTTTGCTGCGATTTTATATGCTTTTTTCTTTGTGGCCCTACTTTTTTCTTTCTACACCACAATTTATTTTTATGCAGAACACAATAATCTCTTGCTTTTTTATGTTCGTAGATTTCTTATTCAACCCCTATTTATCCTTTTGTTTATCCCCGCATTTTATTATCAAAAGCTTCAAAAATAATTTTTTTTATGTATCTTTAATTGGTTGTATTTTATTGATAACCAAAATTTTATGAAGATAAAAATCGTAAAAAACTCAGGGGATGTGGTTGATTTTGATCCTGAAAAACTCAAAAAGTCATTACTGAAATCTGGTGCAAGCCAGATTGTGGTAGAAGATATTTTACATAAGATAGGCAACGAGATCTATCAAGGAATTTCTACAAAACAGATCTATAAAAGGGCTTTCAGTTTATTGAAAAAAGAAGCGAATTCACATGCAGCACGATACAATCTAAGGGAAGGCTTGCGATTATTGGGACCAGCTGGTTTTTTCTTCGAAAAATATATTGCCCGCCTTTTTACCGCTGAAGGTTACATTACAGTTACTAATTTGATTTTACAAGGAAAATGTGTGTCACATGAAATAGATGTTATTGCCAAAAGTAAGGACGTTATTGTCATGATTGAATGTAAATTTCACTCTAGGAGGGAAGCTTCTTCTGACGTGAAAATCCCTCTATACGTTTTCTCAAGATTTAATGATTTGAAAGAGAAACAACATGTTATTTTTTCATTAAAAGATACTATGTCTAAATGTTGGATTGCTACTAATAATCGTTTTACCTCAGATGCGATTGATTTTGCAAAATGTTCTGGGCTCAACCTGTTAAGCTGGGATTATCCTAAAAATAACAGTTTAAAGACCAAAAACGACATCGATTGTCTTTATCCTGTGACCTGTTTGACGACACTGTCGATTGCTGAAAAAGATAAGTTGTTAGTTCTAGATATAATTTTGGCTAAAGAGTTAATCAGTAATCCGGATAAATTAGAAAGAATAGGATTGAGTTCTAGTAGAATAAAGAATGTCCTTAAAGAAGCACGAGAATTGAGCAAATGTATTTAAATTATCTAGTTCGTTAATTTATTAAACTTAATAACAAGATCATGAAAGTAAAATTTATTGGTGGAGCAGGAACAGTGACAGGTTCAAAAATATTAGTTGAAAGTAAAGGTATACGAATTTTGATAGATTGTGGTCTTTTTCAGGGAATTAAACCTTTAAGAGAACTCAATTGGGAACCTTTATCAATTCTGGCTTCAACAATTGACTTTGTCCTCTTGACCCACGGTCATTTAGATCATTGCGGTTGGTTGCCGAGATTAGTAGATCAAGGGTTTCGTGGAAAAATTTACTGTAGCGCACCGACAAAGGCAATTGCAAAGCTAATTTTGCTAGATAGCGCCAAGATACAGGAAGAAGAAGCTGAAAAAGCGAATAAAGCTAAATATTCTAAACATGAAATTGCACAGCCCCTTTATAATATTGAGCAAGCTGAAAAGGTATTCCCTCATTTTAGGGTTGTAAAAATAAATGAGGACGTTCCCTTGGATGCGGAAATTAACGCCGTTTTTTTCAACGCTGGTCATATTATCGGGGCTTGTAGTATTGAGTTAACAATAGAGAATAAAGCCTTGGTGTTTTCTGGAGATGTTGGTCGAGATAATGATGCTTTGATGTATCCGCCTACCAAGCCTAAAAATGCTGATTATGTGTTTCTTGAAAGCACCTATGGAAACCGGATGCATCCAATTTCGGACGTCAAGCTGGAGTTGGAAATGTATATTAACAATACGGTTGAAAATGGAGGTACAGTTATTATTCCAAGTTTTGCAGTGGAGAGAGCGCAAACGGTGATGTATTTATTGTGGCAGCTCAGGAAAGAAGATAAAATTCCTAACATTCCTTATGTAATTGATTCGCCTATGGGAGTGAGTGCGTTTGATATTTTTTTTGATAATTTGAAATGGCATAAATTGTCAATCGAAGAGTGCGTTGCCATAGGTAAAATGTTTACCATGATTTCGGATTATAAGGATACTATTGATACAATATACAATAAGAGACCTAAAGTAGTAATTGCAGCGAGTGGCATGGTGACTGGCGGAAGAGTGTTAAGTTATCTAGAACGCTATATTGAGTTGCCAGAAACTACAGTGGTTATTGTGGGATATCAAGCAGAAGGGACGCGTGGTAGGAAGTTGTTAGAAGGGGCTAAAGAGGTCAAAATATATGGGAAATATTATCAAGTAAAGGCAAAGATCCTTGAGATAGAAGGTTTGTCTGCACACGGGGATCAAAAAGATTTACTTAATTGGCTTTCGGCTTTGGAAAACAAACCTGAAAAAGTGTTCTTGGTTCACGGCGAAAATCAACCTGCAGATGAGTTGCGAATTAAAATTATAGAGCGATATGGTTTTGATTGTTCTGTTCCGCTGATGGGCCAAGAGTTTGAAATCTAATTGTTCTAATTTGAAATTAATTATCCTCCAAGAAAGAGGCAGTCGAGTTGCATTAAATCTAATTGTTTTGAGCAAGACAGTTTATTTCTCTAATAAAAGCAGGAATGATTTGCTTTTGATTAATAATGAGATTGTGTCGACCGTTAATTAAACTTTAAAATTATTCAATAAACTGTGGTTAAAATAAATTATTCCTTACTTTCACGCACGAATTAATTTAGCATAAAAACCCCAAGGAATGAATAGCTTTGATTGGAAGAATTTAATAGACCCCCTTTTTTATATTCACTTTGATGTGAACGGAATAAAACTAGGGATTTATATCGTATTATTTATAATTTTTGCAGAAACAGGATTGTTTGCCGGTTTCTTTTTGCCTGGCGACAGTTTACTTTTCTTAGCGGGGATTTACAGTCGCGAATTGATAGAAAACATATTTTTTATAAATAGCGATTTTCTAAATGTTATGCTCTTGTCAACAATAATTGCAGTAGCAGGTATTTTGGGTAATATAGTGGGATATTGGTTTGGTTCAAAGAGTGGCTATTACTTATACAATAAGAAAGATAGTTTTTGGTTTAAGAAAAAATATCTTGTTTCGTCTAAAGATTTTTTTGAACGACATGGAGGTAGAGCTATCATCTTCGCGAGGTTTTTGCCAATATTCAGGACTTTTGCGCCTATAGTTGCAGGAATTGTAACTATGGATAAAAAGAAGTTTATGTTTTATAATGTGGTAAGTTCATTTCTTTGGTCTTTTACTTTAATATTTTCAGGACATTATTTATATGGTTTCTTGCTTGACAATTACCAAATAGATTTAAAGGAACATATCGAACTTATTGTAATCGTATTAGTGATTATTACTCTTTCGCCAGTAATTTTAAAGTTCGCGAAAAAACGTCCGAATACAGAAGATTAAAAAAAAATCGGATTTAAAAGTTTGTCTTTATTTCCAATTGTATACTAAATAAAAAATCCGTTCACTTTTAAGTGAACGGATTTTTTTATGATAAATAGATTGGAATTACATCATTCCTGGCATACCACCACCCATTGGGCTTCCACCACCGTTCTCTTCCTTAATATCGATCAAAGCACATTCGGTTGTTAATATCATCCCAGCAACAGATGCTGCATTTTCTAATGCTACGCGAGTCACTTTTTTAGGATCGATAATACCAGCTTTTAGCATATCAACATATTCGTCTGTTTTAGCATTGTAACCAAAGTCGCCTTTTCCTTCAGCTACTTTTGCAACAACTACAGAACCCTCAAGACCTGCGTTTTCAACAATGGTTCTTAATGGTGATTCTACTGCTCGAGATATAATTTGGATTCCAGTAGCTTCGTCTGCATTATCAGCTTTTATAGCGCTCAAGGCTTTTTTAGCTCTTAGTAAAGCAACTCCACCACCAGCAACAATTCCTTCTTCAACGGCAGCACGAGTAGCATGTAGCGCATCGTCAACTCTGTCTTTTTTCTCTTTCATTTCCACTTCAGATGCAGCGCCTACGTAAAGGACAGCAACACCACCAGCTAATTTTGCCAAACGTTCTTGTAATTTTTCCTTGTCATAGTCAGATGTTGTAGCTTCCATTTGACCTTTGATTTGGTTTACACGATTTTTGATCATGTCAGCTTCACCAGCACCGCTAACGACAGTTGTATTGTCTTTATTGATAGTTACTTTTTTTGCAGTACCTAACATTTCAAGAGTTGTATTTTCAAGAGTGTATCCTCTTTCTTCAGAGATAACAGTTCCGCCAGTTAAAATGGCAATATCTTCAAGCATTGCTTTTCTTCTATCTCCAAAACCCGGTGCTTTTACAGCAGCGATTTTCAAAGCCCCACGAAGCTTGTTTACTACCAATGTTGATAATGCTTCTCCATCTACATCTTCAGCAATAATCAATAATGGTTTCCCCGATTGCGCTACTGGCTCAAGAACCGGTAGTAATTCTTTTAGAGAAGAAACTTTTTTGTCATATAATAATATATATGGATCCTCTAATTCCACTTCCATCTTTTCAGAATTGGTAACGAAATATGGAGAAAGATATCCTCTGTCAAACTGCATTCCTTCCACAACATCCACATATGTGTCTGTTCCTTTTGCTTCTTCAACTGTGATAACACCCTCTTTTCCAACTTTGGAGAATGCTGTAGCGATTAACTCACCAATCACTTCGTCATTATTAGCAGAAATAGAAGCGATTTGTTTGATTTTATCTGAATCAGTACCTACCACTTTAGATTGTTTTGCTAAATCTGCAACAATTGCTTCAACAGCTTTGTCGATACCGCGTTTCAAATCCATTGGATTAGCTCCAGCAGCAACATTTTTTAAACCTTCTTTTACGATGGCCTGTGCCAAAACGGTTGCAGTTGTTGTTCCGTCTCCTGCTAAATCATTGGTTTTAGAAGCAACTTCTTTTACCATTTGAGCTCCCATGTTTTCCAATGGGTCTTTTAGTTCGATTTCTTTTGCAACTGTAACACCATCTTTTGTTACCGTTGGTCCGCCAAATGACTTTCCAATGATTACATTACGACCTTTTGGTCCTAGAGTTACCTTTACAGCATTTGCTAATGCATCAACACCGCGTTTTAGTCCGTCGCGTGCTTCTATATCAAATTTTATATCTTTTGCCATTTGTTTGTTGTTTAATGTTTGAAAGTGTATGCTTTCAAGTTTGTAGAATGTTTGTTTTTTCTATTTTTTTTTGAAAACTAGACGATTGCTAGAATATCATCTTCACGCATAATTAGATAGTCTTTCCCTTCTAATTTCAATTCAGTGCCAGCATATTTTCCGTAAAGAACACTGTCGCCGATTTTCACAGTCATTGTATGTTCTTTAGTGCCATTTCCAACTGCAACTACAGTTCCTTTTTGTGGTTTTTCTTTCGCGGTATCTGGAATAAAAATTCCTGACGCAGTTTTGGTTTCAGCAGCAACTGGTTCTATAAGAACGCGGTCAGAAAGTGGTTTAATGTTTAAAGCCATGATTTTATCTTTTTGTTTTTGTTAATGCATTTTAAAGTTCAGAAATTGTGCCAGTCTCTAAAGTGTGACATAATTTCTTATAAAAAATGCCAGCTTTGACAGGCTGGCACTTAGTATATTTTGCGTTATGATTTATTCTGCAGCTGGTGCGTTTTGTACCGGTGCAACTGGGGCTACAGGAGCAGCAGTTTGTGTATTGTCAATTATTTTGGAGTCCGATCCGCTCAATGTTCCTGTGAAGCTTAAACTTGACAGTAAAATTAGTGCGATTAATACTGTAGCTAATGTCCATGTACTCTTGTCTAAAAAGTCAGTTGTTTTTTGAACTCCACCCATTTGAGTCGATCCTCCTAAAGTAGAAGAAAGTCCGCCACCTTTAGGGTTTTGAACCATTATTACTACAACTAGTAGGAAACAAACTATTGTTATTAAAACTAAAAAAATTGAAAATGTGCTCATTGTTTAATTATTATTTTGTTGTAAAATCTTAATATCCGCTATACGGTCAGCAAAGAAACTACTTTTTTCTGGATATTTCAAAATTAATATTCCATAAGCTTGAATCGCTTTTTGATATTTTTTTTGTTCCAAATAGACGCGGGCTAATGTTTCTGTCATTAAGTACGAATGATCTTCTTCATTGATGTCAACACGTGCGGTTGAAGCTACTCCGTGTTTGACTGGAGATATCTTTGGGCTTGCTTGAATAAACTTATCGATTAATGCGGATTTTTTCGTCTTATTCTTTTCCTGTTGAACTGCTTTGTCGCTTTTTATTGTTTCATTCGTTCGGTCTATAGGCTGGGTTCTTGAAAGCTGAAGCCATTCCTGAAAAGAATGTTTTTCATTTTTCGAGAAATCCAAAGGCTTACCTATAGCCAACTTGTCCTCAGATTCTTTGTGAATTTCTTCAACTTTAATAGTGGAAGCCTCTTTAATGGATGTTAGCATTGATTGTTCTAAAGTATTCACTTTGAGTTCCTGCTTTTTTTCGACAACGATTAGTTCATCATCAATTACATTTATATCAAGAAGTTCAAGTGTTTTCTTGTCGTATAGGTCTTTTTGAATAGCGATAAATGTATCCGAGGTAATGAAATCAAACAAGACCGTTCTGTCAGTTGTATATGCAGCCGTTACTTTTAAAGCGGAATTATACTTAAAACTATTTTGGTTGTAAAGGCCTTTTAATCGCAAAGCTCTTGCGCTCTGAAAATAAGGAAACTCAGCCAGTACCTTTTCCAAAGCCTGGGTTTGGGGCTCGGTAACAGCATTTGGTTTGTTAATTAAGTAAGTGTAATCTGTTACGTTCATTTTTTGACTGTTCAGTATTAAGTAATCGGTGTTTGGTTCCTGAAAGCTTCCAGAGGCATTCAGTTTTTGTTGTGCTTATAGATTGAACACTAGAATAGCCGCTAACAACTTTTTATTACCACTTAGCGAGTGATTCATTAAAGATGTCTTGAGTTATTCTTAGAAATATTTCATCTAATGCGGTATTTAAAATTGTTCCGTTTAGTTGAGTTGTTGCTGGATAATCGTAAAAGAAATTAAATGTCTTCTCAAAATTATCGATTTCCTTATTTTTATTGGTAAATCGCACATTTACCCTAATGTTCAAACGGTTTTGAGATGCCTGTTGATCAGCGGTAGCTGTCATGGGGCTTATTCTGTAGTCAACGATTTCGCCTTCATAAATTAAATCGCCACCACTTTTCACCAAGTTTAAATTGGTTTGGTTCTGAATAAGATCCTGCAAGTTGAGTGTGAATGTTCTGTCTATTCCAGGTTCAATAAGATCTGAATTATTTTGAAAAAAATTAACTTGAAAGGTTTTTGCATCAATTTTACCAGTTCCCGTAAAGTTGTAAACGGAACAGCTATTTAAACTAAAAAGTAATACAAAAGCAGTGATGAGGTGTAAGTTTTTCATTTTATATTTAAAATTCAAAGATATTCAAATTTAATTGACAATTTGTAATGAGCATTTATCAATACTTTAAAGGTCGAATTGTTTTATTTTTCGGTATAAAGTTCTTTCTGAAATGCCTAATTCGTCTGCAGCTGCTTTCCTTTTTCCCTTATTCTTTTCTAATGATTTTTTAATCATTTCAATTTCTTTTTGCTCTAACCTCAAGACTTCTTCTTCCTCTTCAACAGTTTCTGCAAAAAGATAATTGTCATCATTCTGCGGGTATGGTTCCTCTTTGTTTTGGCTAGAAAGCAAGGCGGTCCTGGGCTCTTCTTCGAAATCTATTTCGCTGTCATTTTCTTTTGAGCCATATATTTTGGTAATCAAGTTTTTATTAGTTTCCTGCACTTTAGAACTGCCGCTTTCCATTAACTCTAATGTGAGTTTTTTTAAATCATGCAAGTCGCTTTTCATATCAAAAAGCACTTTGTACAAAATTTCTCTTTCGTTGCTAAAATCGCTTTCGTTTTTTTTCTGCTTTATTACAGAAGGGAAATTAGCACCTTCAGTAGGTAAATACGATTGTAAAGTCGCAGCAGTGATGTCTCGATTGGTTTCCAACACGGAAATTTGTTCGGCTACATTTCGCAACTGACGAATGTTTCCGCTCCAGCGAAATTTTTGTAATACAAGAACAGCCTCTTCATCTAGTTTCAACGGGGGCATTTTGTATTTGTGCGCAAAATCAGCGGCAAATTTTCTGAACAGTAGATGGATGTCGTCTTTCCGGTCCCTCAAAGGGGGTAAAGGGATGTCGACTGTACTTAGTCTGTAATATAAATCTTCACGAAATTTTCCTTTTTCGATTGCGTCAAATAAATTCACATTGGTGGCAGCCACAATTCTTACATTCGTTTTTTGAACTTGTGAAGACCCCACTTTGATAAACTCCCCATTTTCTAGCACACGAAGCAGTCTGACCTGAGTTGTCAGAGGTAATTCGCCTACTTCATCAAGAAAGATAGTTCCGCCATTAGCTACTTCAAAATAACCTTCACGGGTACTTGTAGCTCCTGTAAAAGCTCCTTTTTCGTGGCCAAAAAGCTCGCTATCAATGGTTCCTTCTGGAATTGCACCACAGTTTACCGCAATATATTTACCGTGCTTTCTATGAGAAAGGGAGTGTATGATTTTTGGGATACTTTCCTTTCCTACTCCGCTTTCACCCACTACTAGTACTGATATATCAGTAGGGGCGACCTGAATTGCTTTTTCTATGGCACGATTCAATTTCGGATCATTCCCGATAATCTCAAATCGCTGTTTTGTAGCTTGAACTGTATCCATGTTCTGTATTTGGTTTAAAGTTTTTTGGTTTAAAGTTTCAAGTTGCCGAACAAACTTTAAATTTCAACTTTTTTATAATTAAATAAAATGTTGTTACTGTTGTGGTTTTTTTGCGGTGTCTTCTGAAGGAGCTGTTTTTTCAACTTTATCCTTGGGGAAATAGGTTCTGATAATGTAAAATGTGACTGCGAATCCAATTATAAATGTAAGTAAACCTATTATTATGTTTCTTTTCAACATCTTATTTTGTCTTAAATTAATCAAATTCGTAGTTAAGTGTTCTAATTCATCTCGCTTAAACCAGTTGCTTCTCCTTTTAGAGTACCACTTGTGCAGCTCGTAATTTTGACATTGACAAAGTCACCAATTTTATAATTCTCTTTTGGAAAAACTACCGTGATACTTTGTGAGTTTCTGCCAGAGAATTCTTCAGTTGATTTTTTAGAAACTTTCTCGACTAATACTTCAACAGTTTGACCAATAAACTCTTCAGAGCGCGACCAAGCATGCTTTTGTTGGAAGTCTACAATTTCTTGTAACCTTCTAGCCTTAACTTGATCCGTTACATCATCGTCCATTTTTCTTCCCGCTAATGTTCCTGGACGTTCTGAGTAAGAGTACATATAACCAAAGTTATACTTCACGTATTCCATTAGACTCAAAGTGTCTTTGTGGTCTTGTTCGGTTTCGGTTGGAAAGCCAGCAATCATATCTTGTGAGATTGAGCCGTTGGGAATGATCGCTCTTATTTTATCAATCAAGCTCATGTATTCCTCACGAGTATGCAAACGATTCATTTCCTTCAAAATTCGATTGCTTCCTGATTGAACGGGTAAGTGGATGTGTTTGCAGATATTTGGGTATTTTGCAATCACGTGTAGCACACTTTCGTGCATATCTTGCGGGTTGGAGGTCGAAAATCGAATGCGCATTTTTGGAAAACTAACGGCGGTCATTTCCAGTAATTGATCAAAATCTACTGCAGTTGCCTTTTGCATTTCTGTAGCGGCGATGAAGTCTTTTTTCAAACCACCTCCGTACCAGAGATAACTGTCAACATTTTGCCCCAAAAGCGTAATTTCTTTAAAGCCCTTGTCCCATAAGTCTTGGATTTCTTTCATGATGCTTTGCGGTTCGCGACTGCGTTCTCGTCCGCGGGTAAAAGGTACCACACAAAACGTACACATATTATCGCAACCACGCGTGATTGAAACCAAGGCTGTAATTCCATTACTCATCAAACGAACGGGCGAAATATCGCCGTAGGTCTCGTCTTTAGACAAAATCACGTTAATTGCATTCCTGCCTTCTTCTACTTCTTGCAGAAGGTTCGGTAAATCTTTATAGGCATCAGGGCCTACCACAAGGTCAACGATTTTCTCTTCCTCTAGAAACTGAGTTTTTAAACGTTCTGCCATACAGCCCAAAACGCCAACTTTCATTTTCGGATTTATACGTTTCACAGCATTGTATTTCTCTAAACGTTTACGAACGGTTTGTTCTGCTTTGTCCCGGATGGAACAAGTGTTGACCAAAACCAAATCAGCTTCTTCTAGAACTTGCGTTGTGTTGTATCCGTTTACGGATAATATGGAAGCTACAATTTCACTATCGGAAAAGTTCATCGCACAGCCATAGCTTTCTATAAATAGTTTTTTTGTATTCTCGGGTTTGTTTTCTAAAACAAGGCTTTCTCCTTGTTTGCTTTCTTCAATAATCTTTTCCATAGGTCACTTTCAAAACAGTGTTTTTATAAGTTGTCAAAGGTACAATTATTTGCATGAATCTGACAAGATGTCAGACGAAGAATTAACAATGTTTTAAGTCTAGGTAAGTATACTCATTCTAGAGCTGACCTTAACTTTTCATGCTATCTAGGACGATTACGAACGACCGTTTTAGTACTAAAAAAAAACTCTCTTAAAAATATAAGAGAGTTTTCAGTAAACAAGTTTGAACAAAAAAATTGAGAAATTAAAACAAACTAACGGCTAATTGTAATCTAGCAATTTTGTTGGCGGGATTCCACATCGCTGTTGCAGAAACGGGTAGCTTGTAATTTAACACTGAAATATCTTTGGTAAGCCTGAACCCCGTATTTACAATTCCAAAATCTTTACTTTGATCTGCTCTGTATAAATTTGAACTTCCATCAAACGCAAATACCCCTCCTACATAAAGGCTTACATTTACTTTTTGGTTTTCAACAACAGGATAGCTTAATTCTACATAAGTAGAGTATCTGCTGTTATAGTTATTGTTAGCATCTAATTCACGATCATTCTTGCCCGTGTAAAGAAATACGTCTGCTTCAATGCGCATTGGGAATGCTTTTGGAAAACGATATGATGTTCTTAAGTCTATAATGTGCGTGGTTGTAAGTTTGTCGTAATTAAATACTTCAGGGCTCGCTATTCCAGTGGTATTAAATAAATTCCATATTGCAATCGATAAATTATTTTTTTGGTACTGCACATAGTAGTTTATTTCTCGGTAGTCTCCGTCAAATCCCGCTCCACCCCAGACTCCAGTAGTGAAATGTTGATTTTTATCTAATGCTAAATGAACAAATCCCATGGCGGTCATTCCGTCGTTTATTACTAAACCTCTCCATAAATGGCTGGTTGCTACACCCACATTAAAATCTAGACTACTAGGACTTGTGATCTCTGTTGCTGCATCAATACTAGCTGAAACTGTTGTTTTCTGGGCGTATCCCGCTAACCCTGTAAGTGAGATTACAGCGGCAATTATAAAATTTTTCATTTTTTATTTTTTAAAGTGGGGCTTTTAGATAAGCATTAAATAAGATAACGCAGCTAAGCTTGATCCTATGATTGGTCCTACAATGGGAACCCAAGCATAGCTCCAGTCACTGCTCCCTTTCATAAGTAAAGAATGTACAATTCTAGGACCTAAGTCTCTTGCTGGATTAATCGCGTAGCCTGTCGTGCCTCCTAAACTTAATCCTATAGCCCAAACCAGAATTGCAACGGGAAGAGCGCCTATTGATCCTAATCCAATTTTAGCGTCAGCAGCCACTGCAATGCTTACATCGGGACCGGCTAGATAAAAAATTACAAAAATAAGTACAAAAGTTCCTATGATTTCGCTAATCAAGTTAGAGGAATAATTGCGAATCGCTGGACCTGTGCTAAAACAAGCTAATTTTGCGCCTTCGTCATCGGTTGCAGCAAAATGATCTTTGTGTGATAACCAAACTAGGAATGCTCCAATCATGGCTCCAATCATTTGAGCTAAAACATAAGTTGTCACTTGACTCCAAGCAAATTTACCAACAAGCGCTAGTCCAAGCGTTACTATAGGATTTAAATGCGCCCCGCTTACAGGCCCCGCGACGACTACACCCACAAAAACGGCAAATGCCCAGGCTGTAGTTATTACAATCCACCCTGAATTGTTTCCTTTCGTTCCTTTTAGTACTACGTTTGCAACTACTCCGTTGCCTAATAAAATCATTAACATCGTACCGAGAATTTCTGCTATAAATGGTGTCATCTGTAGTGTTTTTTATGAATTACAATTAGTCCTCGATCCAGTTTGAAGCACGTCCCACAGCTTTATGCCAGCTGTATACTAATTTATCGGCTTCATTTCTCGACATTTCTGGATTAAATTCGCGGTCTATCGACCATTGTTCTTGTAGCTCATCAACACTATCCCAGTATCCTACAGCTAGCCCTGCCAAATAAGCCGCTCCTAAGGCAGTTGTCTCAAGTGTTTTAGGTCTTATGACTTTAAAGTCAAATAAATCTGATTGGAATTGCATCATTAAATTATTGGTAGCAGCTCCTCCGTCGACCCTTAATTCGGTTCCCTTTTTGCCAAAATCAGCTTCCATGGCTTTAACTAAGTCGTATACTTGGTAAGCAATTCCTTCAAGAGTGGCACGTGCAATATGTGCATTTGTGGTTCCTCTTGTAATTCCTACGATTGCACCTCTGGCATATTGATCCCAATGCGGTGCACCAAGACCAGTCAGTGCAGGCACAAAATAGACACCGCCATTGTCTGGTACTTTTAACGCTAAAGTTTCAATTTCTTCGGCAGAATCGATCATTTTTGCGCCATCTCTTAACCATTGTACCGCTGCTCCGCCTACGAAAACACTTCCTTCTAATGCGTAAGTGGTTTTTCCGTTAATTTTCCATGCTACAGTAGTCAGCAGATTGTTATCAGAATAAACGGGTTTTTCACCTGTATTCATTAACATAAAACAACCTGTTCCATAAGTGTTTTTGGCCATTCCTGGTTCTGTACATAATTGACCAAATAAAGCTGCTTGTTGATCTCCTGCAACTCCTGCAATTGGTATTTTTGTGGAGAAGAGAGTTGTCGCAGTTTCGCAATAAACTTCGCTGCTTTGATGTACTTCTGGCAACATTGCTTTTGGAATGTTGAACAATTCTAGTAATTCAGTATCCCATTCTAAAGTGTGAATATTTAATAATAGAGTACGACTTGCATTTGAAACATCAGTCATAAATTTTTCACCTCTTGTCAATTTCCAGATTAGCCAAGTGTCAACTGTTCCAAAACAAAGTTTTCCTGCTTCAGCTTTTTCACGGGCCCCTTCCACGTTGTCAAGAATCCATTTTACTTTGGTTCCAGAAAAATAGGCGTCTAGAACTAAACCTGTCTTTTTCTTAATCATGTCTGCATGTCCTTGCTCTTTCAGCTCGTCACAATATTTTGCAGTTCTACGGTCTTGCCAGACAATGGCGTTATATATTGGCTCACTGGTTTCTCTATCCCAAACTATAGTAGTTTCTCTTTGATTAGTAATTCCAATAGCCGCTATTTCTTTTCCGGAAACTCCAACTTTTGCAATAACTTCTGCGGCTACACTAATCTGTGAAGACCATATTTCTTTAGGGTCATGTTCTACCCATCCTGGTTTTGGAAATATTTGCGTAAAATCTTTTTGAGATACACTTACAATATCTCCACTGTGGTTAAAGACAATTGCTCTTGAGGATGTTGTTCCTTGGTCAAGTGCTAAAATTAATTTGTTTTTCATAGTCGGCGTTTTTTTTGGTTTGTTAATAGGCTTATTAATTATTAATTTGAAATTCTGGTAAAAGAAATCCGTTTGCAAGTTTTTTAAATTGAACTGCTTGGTCTTTTGCCCAGGTTTCGTCGTATCCAAGTTCTTCAGCAAGCAATTGTGCTACTTTTTCTGAAACTGCTATCGCTGCACGAGCATCTAAGAATAAGAGACGTACTCTCCTCGATAGTACATCGTCAATTGTTCTTGCCATCTCATGACGTATTGCCCACACAACTTCTGCCATTGTATAGTCGTAATCTGGATGTAGCTTTTGTTTTAATTCAGGTCGTTGATTTTGTAATTCTATTATTTTTGGAATATCAGTTCCGTAGATATATAGGTGATTTTTACGATCAACGGTGCTTGTTTTAGTATTTCCGTGAATGGATATATTTTCTGTTTTACAATCTCTCTTAGGTAAATGACGAACAGTGATAGCTTTGTCAATAATATCTTCGGCAATTTTTCGATACGTCGTCCATTTACCTCCAGTGATGGTAATCAGCCCAGTGTCAGAAACAATTATTTTATGGCTCCTTGACACTTCTTTAGTGCTTTTACCCTCTTTTTCAGGTGCAGCAAGCGGTCTCAATCCTGCGAAAACTGATAATACATCAGCGCGTGTGGGTTTTTTTTCTAAGAACCTTTGAGCGGTTTCTAGAACAAAGTCAATTTCTTGTTCTAGTGCGATAGGTTCCAAACTGTGACTTTTGATCAATGTGTCTGTTGTTCCTACAACAATTTTTTCATGCCAAGGTACTGCAAATAAAACTCTCCCGTCACTTGTTTTAGGGATCATTAAAGCGTGGTCACTGGGAAGGAACGATTTGTCAAAAACGAGGTGAATTCCCTGACTTGGAACAATGTATTTTTTATAAACAGTATCATTTAACTTCATAATTGAGTTGGTGAAAACACCAGTGGCATTTATGACAGCTTTTCCTTTTAGATCAAACAACTCTCCAGTTTCTTGATTTTTAACCTGAACACCAGTTACTTGGTTATCGTTATCTTTTAAGAGATTTACAACTTTAGTATAGTTTAAAAGGCAGGCTCCATTTTCTACTGCGGTCTGAGCTATATTTATAGCTAAGCGTGAGTCATCAAATTGACCATCTTGATACAAGACGCCGCTTACTAATCCTTTTTGCTCAATAGTGGGTAATAGTTCAATTGTTTTTTTCTTTGAGATATATTGAGATTTACCTAAACTTAATTTGCCGGCTAACATATCGTAAATGCTAAGTCCTATGGTGTAAAAATAACCACCCCACCAATTGTAGTTAGGGATAACAAAAGATTGATTTTTAACAAGATGACCTGCGTTTAGGGCCATTAAGCCTCTTTCTTTTAGGGCTTCTCTAACTAGAGACACGTCACCCTGCTCAAGGTAGCGCACTCCACCGTGAACTAATTTAGTGCTTCTGCTAGAGGTTCCTTTTGCGAAATCCACCGCTTCGACTAGAATAGTTTTGTAACCTCGACTTGCGGCGTCAAGTGCAGTCCCAAGACCGCTCGCTCCACCACCAATGACGATCACATCCCATTCTTTTGTTTCATTTAATTTGGATATCTGTTCGTGACGTTTCATAATATATTCTTTTTGTATTTAAATCTTTCTTAAAACAAAGTAAGTGAAACTAAATGAAAGTACAAAGAGAATTTTCGTATTTTTCTATTTTATTTTTTCGTTTTTCACATTTTTACTGTTAAAATATGATTATTACTTATTTTTAGGTCCTTTTATATTGGTGGTGAGTAGAGTGTTTACTGAGTACGAGCAGAAATAATTTGTGAATAGTGTTGATTTGCATTAAATATCTAATGTTTAAATCGTAACTATAAGAAAGTTGCTGATTCCTTCGCAGAATGAAGTGCTTCCGTAAAGTACTCAAGTTGAATACAGGAATGAGGCTATTGGTAGTTTTGAAATAAATATTGGTGGTAAATACCGGTTTTAGACTGAATAAAATAACACCAAAGAAAAGAGGCTGTTCGAAAGGTGTTTTTCGGACAGCCACAGTTTCTTGTGTGAAAGAGCGTAATCAGTAGTCGTTCCGCTTTTAGTATTTGCTCAATTTTGCTTTGAGCATGAAATCTTCCACTTTTTCGACCATATTATAACTCCCGCAAAAGAATGGTGCTCTTTCGTGCAATTCAGTGGGGATTATCTCCATTATTCGATTGAAGCTATCCGATGCTTTTCCTCCAGCTTGTTCTGCTATGAATGCTATCGGGTTACATTCATAAAGCAGTCGTAATTTTCCTTTTGGTGCTGTTGTAATAGTTGAATATATGTATACTCCGCCTTTTATCATATTCCTATGAATGTCAGCAACTAAACTTCCAATGTATCTCGAAGTATAAGGTCTCTCGTCCTCCTCAACCTGACAATATTTGATATAATCTTTTACCCCCTGAGGAAAATAAGCATAATTCCCTTCGTTTGTAGAATATATATTTCCGTCTTTTGGGAATTGCATATTGGGGTGGGATAAATAAAATGTTCCAATAGCTGGGTTCAATGTAAAACCATTTACACCGCAACCTGTTGTGTAAACCAACATAGTTGAGGTCCCGTAAATGACGTAACCGGCGGCAACCTGATTGATTCCAGGTTGTAGAAAATCTTCTAGCGTCACTGGAGTTCCGATTGGAGTGATTCTCCTGAAAACTGAAAAAATTGTCCCTACTGAAACGTTTACATCAATGTTTGATGATCCATCAAGCGGATCTATTAAAACGACGTATTTATTATTGTGACTTTTATCGCTTCCCTCCACAGTTATAAATTCATCATTCTCTTCAGAGGCGATGCCGCATACAATTTCTCTATTTATTAGGGTTTGTATAAAAACTTCATTAGCGTAAACATCTAATTTTTGTTGGTCTTCTCCTTGAATATTTTGAGCGCCTGCTGCCCCAATGATGTCTACCAGACCTGCTTTGCTTACTTTGTAACTGACTACTTTAGCGGCCAGACGAATCGAATTAATGATCCGTGATAATTCACCCGACGAATATTTAAAAGCCGCTTGATTTTCTATGATAAATTCTCCTAAAGTTTTATTGTGTTCCTTCATGATGAAATAGTTGTGGTTGTTTTTAGATTTTAATTTTGGTTCTTGTGGTGTGTGTTTTGTTTAATACTTTTTTTGATATTATTATTAAAAAGGTCTATTTGTTATATTTTGAAATCCCTCTAACCAATTGCCATTTAAAATTGTAAATGAAAGGTTTTCGATTGACAGCCAGGATATCCGACTAATTATCCTCCTTTTGTCTAGTTTTTATAATTAAAATGTACGTAGTGTTGTACGAGGGTTCATTGTACCTTGCGATCTAATTTAATGTCTTTAATTAGTGTTTCTTTCGCAACATTCGCAGCTATAACAAGTCTGGCTTTACTGATTCGGCAAGTGGAGTCAATTGTAACTACGAGTCAGTTAGTTATGCCCTGAAAATATTTGTATTTAATCTCTTTAGCTTCGTTTTACTTTATTTATGGTTGCTTTAGTTTTGATTAGCATGCTTTTTTATTTCAATATACTTCGAGTTACAAAGTTAATGAAACTAATTTATCTAAAATGAAGTTTATTTGTATATTTTATTTTTGTATCTTTCAATATCTAAAATATTAAATAAGAGGACTTATTATGACTATAATCAATAGAAGGCAAGAGGATATACTTAAAGAATTAGATCAAAAAGGATATGTGAATGTGGTTGATTTGTGTGAAACACATAATGTTTCAACCGTAACCATACGAAAGGACCTTAATTTTTTGGAAAATGAAAAACTATTACATCGAACGCACGGTGGGGCAAGTAAACAACCTATTTATGCTTTTGAAAGAGATGTAAGCGATAAAGAGTCATTGCAGGTAGGGCAAAAAAAGGAAATTGCAGAAGAGGCACTAAAGTATATAAGTAATAATGACCATATCATATTAGGATCGGGCTCAAATATTCATTACTTGTCTCAGATTATCAAGGGGTTCCGTAAATTAACAGTGCTTACGCCTTCCCTAAAGGTTTCGTTAGAGCTTTGTAAAGAACCAAGTATTGATACAATTCAGTTAGGCGGAGATATTCGTAATAACTCAACTTCTGCTGTAGGGCCTATTGCGGAAGCTATTCTAGGGCAATTTTCATGTAACAAATTATTTTTGGGGGCAGATGGTGTAGATGTAGAATTTGGACTAAGTACGTCGAACGCGCTTGAGGCTCATCTAAATAAACAAATGATCGACGTCGCCGAGAAGGTCATTGTATTGGCCGATTCAACAAAAATGAATATTAGAGGATTTGGTAAAATATGTAATTTGAATAGAATTGATGTTTTAATTACAGACAGCGGTATTGATAATACGACAAAAGCGAAACTAGAAGAATTAGGCATAAATGTAGTTATTGCCGGAAAAGGATGATTCTTGCTCCTTCTTATTATGAGTACAAGTTGTGAAAGAAGTGGTTTTTGTAGGTTTTAAAAGATACTGTTGGTTAAAGTCTTAAGTGTTCTTTTTTGGATGTGAAATATTTTTAAAATTCACAAAAGCCCAATATTTAAAAAAAACTTCTACTTTTGTCCGAGAAAAATAGAGCAATGGCAAAGAATTTAGTAATAGTTGAGTCCCCTGCAAAGGCGAAAACAATCGAGAAATTTTTAGGAAGTGACTTTCAAGTAGAGTCAAGTTATGGGCACATTGCCGACTTGCCTTCTAAAGAAATTGGAGTGGATGTAGAGAATGGTTTTAAACCTAAATATGAAGTTTCATCTGATAAAAAAGCCTTAGTCACTAAGTTGAAAGGTTTAGCTAAAAAAGCCGAAATGGTTTGGTTAGCAAGTGATGAGGATCGCGAGGGAGAAGCTATTTCTTGGCATTTGTCAGAGGAGCTAAAACTGGATAAAAGCAAAACGAAACGTATTGTTTTTCACGAAATCACAAAAGGTGCTATTCTAAAGGCAATAGAAAATCCACGTGAAATTGACTATAATTTAGTGAATGCACAGCAAGCAAGAAGAGTGCTTGATAGATTAGTGGGATATGAATTGTCTCCTGTCTTATGGAGAAAAATAAAAGGAGGATTGTCCGCTGGACGTGTACAGTCAGTTTCAGTTCGTTTGATTGTAGAGAGAGAACGCGAAATCCAGAATTTTAGTGCAATTGCAAGCTACTCGGTTGTTGCTGAATTCACTAATGAAGCTGGAAAATCGTTCAAAGCAAAACTTCCAAAAAATTTCAATACAAAAAAAGAAGCGGAAGATTTTTTAAAGAAAAATATAGGTTCAAACTATAAGGTTTCGGATTTAGAAACGAAACCAACAAAAAAATCACCAACGGGTCCATTTACAACCTCAACTTTACAACAAGAAGCGGCACGTAAGCTGTATTTGCCTGTTGGAATTACCATGCAGTTAGCGCAACGTTTATACGAAGCGGGATTGATAACTTATATGAGAACGGATAGTGTCAATCTTTCTAAGGATGCGATGGAGGCTGCTCAGGCCGAAATCATCAAATCCTACGGGAAAGAATTCTCTCGACCTCGCACTTTTGTCAATAAAAGCAAAGGGGCACAGGAAGCCCACGAGGCTATTCGTCCTACTGATATGTCGCGTCATACTGTGAATATCGATAGAGACCAAGCCCGTTTGTACGACTTAATTTGGAAAAGAACCTTGGCTTCACAAATGAGTGATGCGCAACTCGAAAGAACAAATGTCAAAATTGAGGCTAATAATCATGGGGAGTTATTTACTGCTTCGGGCGAAGTATTGCTTTTTGAAGGTTTCTTAAAAGTATATCTTGAAGGTCATGATGACGATGAAGAGGAGCAAGAAGGAATGTTGCCTGCAATGAAGAACAACGAAAAATTGCAAAATAATTATATCACTGCCACCGAAAGGTATTCAAGACCTCCAGCACGCTATACTGAAGCTTCTTTGGTAAAGAAATTGGAGGAACTTGGTATTGGTCGTCCATCAACCTACGCTCCAACGATTTCTACTATTATCAATAGAAATTATGTAGAGAAAGGAAATCTTGACGGACAAGAAAGAAAATATACGCAATTGACCTTGTTGTCTGGAAATCTAGATGAGAAGGTATTGAAAGAAAATACAGGATCCGATAAAGGGAAACTAGTGCCAACGGATATTGGGACAATCGTAACTGATTTCTTGGTAAAGAATTTCGGAAATATTCTGGATTATAATTTCACTGCAAAGGTTGAACAAGACTTTGATGAAATAGCCGAAGGAAACGTGGACTGGGCGGTAATGATGAAAGAGTTTTACGATCAATTTCACCCAATTGTGAAAGATGTAGAAGCAAATGCTGAAAGAGAAAGTGGAGAAAGAATTTTAGGAAAAGATCCTAAAACTGAGAAGCAGGTTTTGGTTCGTTTAGGGAAATTTGGTCCAGTGGCCCAAATTGGTGAAGCGGATGATGAAGAGAAAAAATTTGCTAGTTTAATGGCAGATCAAAATATTGGAACCATTACTTTGGAGGAGGCATTAGATCTTTTTCTGCTTCCGAAGGATTTAGGAGAATATAAAGGAGAAGAGGTTCAGGTCAGTAATGGCCGTTATGGACCTTACATTCGTCATGGAGCTGCTTTTGTTTCTTTACCAAAAGGAGAAAATCCTTTGGATGTAGATTTTAAAAGAGCGCAGGAATTAATTGACGAGAAAGCAATTGCCGATGCGCCAATTACTGTCTATAAAGGAGAAGGCGTGCAAAAAGGTACGGGCCGTTTTGGTCCTTTTATCAAATGGGACGGATTGTTTATTAATGTGAGTAAGAAATATAATTTTGATAATTTATCGCAACAGGATATCGAAACATTGATTGAGGATAAATTGCAAAAGAACATTGATAAAGTCCTGCACAACTGGACAGAGGAAGGAATTTTAGTCGAAAAAGCGCGTTGGGGACGTTCCGTTATTACCAAAGGGAAAATTAAAATTGAATTGAGTAAAGATGTTGATGCGACAAAACTGACATTGGAGGAAGTTCAAGAGATGATTGCCAAAAAGACGCCTGCTAAAAAAACTGCCGCTAGAAAAACGCCAGCTAAAAAAGTAGCAGCTAAGAAACCAGTTGCAAAAAAGACAATAGCCAAAAAGAAATAATAACGAATTCCGGTTTCGTCTCCCTCTTCTTTGGAGAGGGTTGGGGAGAGGAAAAAAAGAAATAAAATGGAATTTGACTTTTTAAAGCCCATTGATTTTAATATTTTCGAAGAGATAAAAAAGTTGTCTTCCCAGCAATTGGGGAGTAAAATCGTTTTTCATACAAGTGATCAATTTCCGGACTTAAACAAGATTAACATCGCTATTATTGGTGTTTTAGAAAATCGAGGAAACAAGACGGCGACAGCAGATATTGATTTGGTAGCTATTCGAAAAGAATTATATAGCATGTTCCCCGGCAATTGGGACGGATCTATTGCGGATTTAGGAGATATTCTTCCAGGGAATTCAGCAGATGATTCTTATTTTGCCCTACGTAAAGTCGTTTCAGATTTAATTAAGAAAAAAATTATTCCAATAGTGATTGGTGGCTCTCAGGATTTGACCTTTGCTCTTTACAGAGCATATGACGAACTAGAGCAGATGGTGAACCTAGTCGCTATAGACAGTAAGTTTGATTTTGGAAAAGAAAATGAGCACGTTTCCGCCTCTTCTTATCTGACTAAAATTATCATTGACGAGCCAAACAATCTTTTTAATTATTGTAATATCGGTTATCAGACCTATTACAACTCGCAAGAAGAGATTGATTTAGTTGAAAAATTGTTTTTTGATGCCTATAGATTAGGTGAGATTTCTAATAATATAAGCTTGGCAGAGCCCGTCTTTAGGGATGCAGATATAGTTAGTCTTGATTTAAATTCTGTCAAATCCTCAGATTCAGGAAATTTTTCTACATTTAGCCCTAACGGATTTAACGGAAAGGAAATTTGTTCCTTAGCAAGATATGCGGGGATTAGCGATAAAGTTTCCGTTTTTGGAATATTTAATCACAATGATACAGTCCACGAATCCGTCTTGGTAGCTCAGATTATATGGTACTTTATAGAAGGATTTCATTACCGTTCTAACGAATATCCTTTTGGTAGTAGAGAAAATTATATAAAATATATTGTGCCTTTAGAAGATGAGGTTTTGGTTTTTTATAAAAGTGACAAAACGGACCGTTGGTGGATAGAAATACCATTTATTTCAGATGGGAGTAATAAATTAAAAAGAAACACGTTGTTACCTTGTTCTTATGATGAATATTTAGGAGCGTGTAATCAGGAATTACCTGAAAGATGGTGGAAAGCACAGCGAAAAAACAGCATTTAGTAATTTGTTTAGCGAAAGTAAATTTTTGTTTCAAAAAGAATCTTTATTCTAAAAAAATTGTTTTATTAAAAAATAATAAATAGGTTTACATACTTAAAAAATAATGAAAATATAACCCCCAATATATATGAAGAAGTTCATTGCATTTATTGCGATTTTGGCCCTATTAATAAGTTGCGGTAAGTCTGGCGACAAAGGTGAATTGGTCGGTGTTAAGGGTGAAAATTGGCGTCCTGAAAAGCCTTTTGGGATGACTTTAATTCCAGGTGGTGCCTATATTATGGGTAAAGCAGATGGTGATGTTGCCAATATTCAAGATGCTCCTACAAAAACAGTAACGGTCCGTTCGTTTTATATGGACGAAACTGAAATAACCAATAGTGAGTACCGTCAATTTGTGGAATGGGTTAAAGATTCAACTATGCGAGTTAGGTTAGCAATTCTTGCTGATATGATGGGTATAAAGGCAGGTGATGGCAAAGGAAAAAATTCAGGCAGTATAGGGGATTTTGCTTTTAATGACTCAGAACCTGAAAAAATGACAGCCTATGACAAGTACATGTACGACAACTACTACAGTATGGGTACAGACGACAATCCTTATGCGGGTAGGAAATTAAATAGAGATGTTAAGTTAATTAAAGATCCTAAATTATATCCTGACGAATATTACGTTGAGGTTATGGACTCCATGTATTTGCCTTTGGAAGCATCCTATAACGGCTTACGAACTGTCGATGTAGACAAACTTAAATTTCGTTATTCTTGGATGGATATACAAGCTGCGGCTAAAGCTAAAGTTGGTAAAAGAAAAGATTTTATAAAAACAGAAGAGGTGAAGGTATATCCAGACACAACAGTGTGGATTAAAGATTTTGCTTACTCCTATAATGAACCGATGCATAATGATTACTTCTGGCATAAAGCATACGGAGATTACCCTGTTGTAGGGGTAAAATGGACACAAGCAAAAGCTTTTTGTGCGTGGCGTACGTTAAATAAAAACTCGTACATTAAATCAAAAAAGAATGGGCACGATTTGATCAACTCTTTTAGATTGCCAACTGAGGCCGAATGGGAATATTCTGCAAGAGGTGGTTTGCAATCAGCGACCTACCCTTGGGGTGGACCTTACACTAAAAATGACAGGGGATGTTTTATGGCGAATTTCAAACCGAATAGAGGCGATTATGCTGCTGATCAAGCACTGTATACTGTAGAGGCAAAGTCTTATGAGCCCAACGGATACAACCTTTATAATATGGCTGGAAATGTTTCTGAATGGACGGATTCGTCGTATGACCCAAATGCATATGAATATGTTTCGTCTATGAATCCAAATGTATTGGACTATTCTAATAAACGTAAAGTAGTGCGTGGCGGCTCATGGAAAGACGTTGCTTATTTCTTACAGGTAAGTACAAGGGATTTTGAATATGCAGATTCTGCAAGGAGCTTTATCGGATTCAGAACCGTTCAAGACTATATGGGTTTACAAACAACCGGAAATAAAATTAAAAACAGATAAATAAACCAAACCAACCAAAACTTAAATTTAAAAATTATGGCATTATTAAGTAAAAAAGCAATGAATTTCTCCTATGGAATGGGCGCTGCAGTTGTAATTGTTGGAGCGTTATTCAAAATAACACATCTTGAATTCGGTTTTATAACCGGAAATCTAATGTTAACGATCGGTTTGTTAGTTGAAGCTGGAATTTTTGCGCTCTCAGCTTTTGAAGATGTTGATAATGAATTTGATTGGACGCTAGTGTATCCAGAATTAGCTAATGGAAAAGCATCAGGTGTAAAAAAGCCAAAAGCTGAAAGTCCTACAGAAGCTCAGGGATTGTTGTCTCAAAAACTGGATGCAATGTTAAAAGATGCTAAAATAGATGGAGAATTAATGGCTAGTTTAGGCAATAGTATCAAAAACTTTGAATCAGCTGCTAAAAGTATTGCTCCAACCGCTGAGTCAATGGCCTCTACTAAAAAATACAGTGAGGAATTAACAATGGCCGCAGCTCAGATGGAGTCTCTGAATAGTTTATATAAAATACAATTACAAGGTGCTACAAGAAACGCGCAAATTAATGAGGAAGTGCTAGAGAACAATATGAAGTTAAAAGAGCAAATGCAATCATTAACTACAAATCTATCATCATTGAATAATGTTTATGGTGGAATGCTGTCTGCAATGAGTAACAAAGGATAATTAGTTTCGAACTATATAAAAACAACTAACTAATTATTAGAAAATATGGCAGGAGGAAAATTAACCCCCAGACAGAAGATGATAAATCTGATGTACTTGATTTTTATCGCAATGTTAGCATTAAACATGTCCAAAGAAGTATTGTCAGCTTTTGGAATTTTAAATTTAAAAATTGTTGAGTCAAATGCAATTACAGACCAAAGAAATGAAAGTTCATTTGCACAATTAGAACAAAAAGCAATTGATCAACCGGGACAATTTGGTGACAAAAAGCTTAAAGTTGAAAAGATTAGAGCAATTTCTAAAGAATTTAATGATTACATAGAAAATATTAAAACTTCAGTCACGAAAGATTTTGAAAGAGATTCTAAAGGTAATTTGCCTTATGAGGAAATGGACAAAGGCGATTTAATTGACAGAATGTTTTTTACGGGTGATAAAGTGTCGAAAAGCGGGCAAGAATTTTTAGATAGAATTAACAATTATTCTGCTCAAATTAAGCAAGTCGGAGGTAGTTCTATTGCGGAATCTGAAATGAATAAAATAGAAGCTAGATTCGCTACAAAACCAGTTTTTTCGGAAAAAGCGGGAGCTAATTTAGATTGGATTGATTATCATTATAAGGGTTTCCCCTTAATCGCCACAATTACAAATTTGTCTCAGTTACAAGCTGATATCAAAGCAACTGAAAGTGACGTTATGAGTGGAATGTTCCAAAGTGATCTAGTCGCTGCGGCTTCTCTTACGGCTTATCAACCTATAGTTGTTCTTGATAAATCTGTTTTCTTTCAAGGGGAAGCAGTGTCAGGTAAAATTATATTAGGAAAATTTGATCCTTCATTAAAAGCAAAGTCTGTAATCATTAATGGTTCTAACATACAAGCTATGGCCGGACAGGCTAAGTTTTCTTTTGCTGCTGGTAATATAGGTGACCATCCAATTACGGGTTCTTTTAACTTTGATGAAAATGGTAAGGTAGTTAGTTTACCCATAAGTGATAAATACGTAGTTGTTGCTAGACCTAAGTCGGCGACAATATCAGCTGATAAAATGAATGTTGTTTATAGAGGAGTTGTAAATCCTATGACAATTTCATTTGCAGGAATTACTGCTGATAAAATATCTGCTTCTGCTCCAGGATTAAGTTCTGCAGGCAGCGGTAAGTTTAATATGAGTCCTACTTCAGGGAATGAGGTAGTGATTAATGTGACAGGTACATTACCTGACGGCTCTAAAGTTTCTGATAAAAAGACTTTTAGAATTAAAGGTATCCCGGGTCCTACAGGGACTATCAGAGGAGAAACAGGTGTTGTAAAGGGGCCTAAATCGAATCTTGAAATTGCTACAATTGGAGCTAAATTAGAGGATTTTGATTTCGAAGTTGGTTTAAATGTTGTCGGTTTTAATTTAAAAGTTACTGGGCAACCTACAGTTGTGGTTCAAGGTGATAGATTAAATGCACAATGTAAATCAGTACTTGCTAAGGCAGGAAGAGGAGATCAGGTGACCATATCTGAAATTAAAACGAAGCTAGTCGGAGCAGGTAGCTATTTATTACCAAGAACAGCTCCGGTTATTTTTGAAATACAATAATAAACAAGTTGACCTTATGGGTTGCTACATTATCTTATAATTATACCATGATGAAAGTTAAATTTTTTATATTACTTGTTATTTCTGTTACTGGTAGCATTGCATCTTTCGCGCAGTCTAATTTGCTTAATGCTAAGATACCTGAAGAAGTAGGGCTTAAATCTGCCGCACAGCTGATTTCTGATAATGATAAGCCGTTGGCTTACGGCTATGTCCATGATAGAGATATTCTAATGGGCAAAACAGTTTGGGAGATCATAGATTTAAGTGAAAGAATTAACTTTGCTTTATATTATCCAATAGATGAAAATTTAGGTGCTGATAGAAGGTCCCTGTATAATGTATTAACAAAATCGATTAAAAGTGGTGAAATCAGTGAAGTGTACGCAGATAGCTATTTTAACACGAAGAAATCTTATAAAGACGTGCAGGAGTCATTGAGCCGGGTTGATACGACTGATGCTGGAAGAGAGCAGGTAAATGCAGGAATGAAAGTTTCGCCTGAATATATTTTGCGATCTGATATAACTGCGCAAGATGTTACCCAATATAAGATTAAAGGATATTGGTATTTTGATAAACGACAAAGTGAATTGAAGTATCGTTTGCTTGGTATCTGTCCTGTTACTCCGGATGTTTATACAATGAACAGTGATGAAAAGGACTATATCGAATTGTTTTGGGTATTTTTCCCGTCAGCGAGAGCAGTTCTGCATGAAGCAAAAGCATTCAATAATCAGAATTCCGCAATGCCGATTTCTTTCGACCAAATATTGAATTCACGACATTTTAATAGTGTCATTTATAAAGAGGAAAATGTTTATGGTGATAGAGAGATTAAAGATTATATGCCAAATAACGCGCAAAATCAATTGCTAGAAGCTGAGAGGGTTAAAGAAAAAATCCGCGATTTTGAATCAGATATGTGGAATTATTAATTTCAGTTTTATTACAAATTAAGGAAAAACTCTTGTCGTAAATGATAAGAGTTTTTTTTGTTTTATAGCAGTCTATGTTTGCTTAAGATTATGGTGTACTCTTTTTACTTCACATTATTACTTACTTTTGTAGTATGATAGATTATTTAATAATAGGTTCTGGTTTAGCTGGAATCGCTTTTTCTGAAGTAGCCTTGCAAAACGGAAAAAGCATTTTTGTAATGGACAATAATTCTCAAAACTCTTCTAAGATTGCCGGTGGCTTGTATAACCCCGTTATATTAAAACGATTTAGTGAAGTTTGGAAAGCAGAGGAACAATTACTTTTGATGGAGAGTTTCTATGATGCTGTGGAAAGTAAACTTAAGACCAAGGTCGATTTTAAAAAACCGATTTTAAGAAAATTTTTTTCTGTAGAGGAGCAAAACAATTGGTTTGCAGCTTCTGATAAAAAGACGTTGGCACCTTTTTTATCTACAGAATTAGTTACAAAGAAATATTCCGGAATCGAATCGCCTTATAATTACGGAGAAGTCTTGCAGACTGGCCATGTTGATACCGCAGTATTATTAAAAAATTACAGAGAGTACTTATTGAAGAGCGGTATTTTCGCGGAGATGCCTTTTGAATATCGCATTTTAGAAATTTTTTCTGATCATATTCGATATAAAGATATTGAAGCAAAGAATATCGTGTTTGCCGAAGGTTTTGGGATGCACTCTAATCCTTATTTTAGGCATTTGCCCTTAGACGGTACAAAAGGGGAGTTGTTTATTATAAAAGCACCAGAATTAGTTCTGGACGTTATTTTGAATACCAGCGTTTTTATTCTGCCTTTAGGGAATGATTTGTTTAAAGTTGGCGCAACCTACAATTGGAAAGAGAAAACAGATTTGCCCACTGAAGAAGGCAGATTGGAATTAATTGACAGAATTAAAGAAATCATTACTTGCGATTTTGAAATAGTAGAACATTTTGCGGGTGTAAGGCCTACGGTAAAAGACAGAAGACCTTTGGTTGGGACTCATGCTGACTATCATTCAATTCATATTCTCAACGGGTTGGGAACACGTGGCGTTATGTTAGGACCGTCTATGGCCAAAGAGCTATTTAATTATATTGAAAACAAAATACCCTTGGATAAAGAAATTGATATAAAACGGTTTTTGCCTAAAGGGCAAAAATAAAATGCTTACTGTTTGAAAGTTGGATCATAAGAAACGAACATATTTATGTAAATATTTCGTGACCAACGTAAAATGAACGGAAACAAAATTATAAGGGAAGCAATTATCGAAATAAAAGCGTCTTTTAACGATGCTTCAAAGACTATATAGGAAATAACAAACGCCGCTATTCCAACAGCTACATTTAGTCCATAACTTACATACATGGCTCCATAAAAAAACGAAGGTTCAATTTGATATTTTAATCCGCAATGACTGCATTTTTCATTCATTTTTAAAGTTTTCCCCAGATGAAGCGGATTTGGGTCTAAATACATACTCTCTTTCTGACATTTAGGACAAGTTCCTGTTAAAATACTATATAGTTTGGATCCTTTTTTTAACATTTGCAAAAAATTTAATTTTTCCTTTTATTGAGCTACAAATTTAAGCTTTTAAAATGGAATAAAATCATAATACATGCTTAATATACACAATTTATCTGTCTCGTTTGGCGGCTCTTATTTATTTGAAGAAGTTACCTTTCGGCTAGGTACTGGAGACCGCGTTGGTCTTGTAGGTAAAAATGGTGCAGGTAAATCGACCATGCTTAAAATTTTGGCAAAAGACTTTGCTCCGGATTCCGGCAGTATTGCCCAAGAGAAGGAAGTGCGAATGGGTTTTTTGAGGCAAGACATCGATTTTGAGCAGGGTAGAACCGTGCTTGAAGAAGCCTACGAAGCATTTGTCGATATTAAAGTTGTAGAGAAAAAGCTAGAGGAAATCAACCATTTGTTGGTGACGCGAACAGATTATGAAAGTGACGAATACAGTCAAATTATTGAAGATTTATCTGACTACACCCATCGATTTGAATTATTAGGAGGGTATAACTATGTAGGTGATACCGAAAAAATACTTCTAGGATTAGGTTTTAAGAGAGAAGTGTTCAACAATCAGACGGAAACTTTTTCAGGTGGTTGGAGAATGCGAATTGAATTGGCCAAACTGTTATTGCAGGCAAATGATGTATTATTGCTGGATGAGCCTACGAATCATCTTGATATAGAAAGTATCATTTGGTTAGAAAGTTTCTTGCGTAATTATATCGGTGTTGTGGTAATTGTTTCTCACGATAAGATGTTTTTAGACAATGTGACCAACAGAACAATTGAAATTTCCCTAGGTAAGGCCTATGACTTCAACAAACCCTATTCCCAATATTTGGAATTACGACATGAAATTCGTGAAAAACAATTGGCTACCCAGAAAAATCAAGCTAAAAAAATTGAGGAAACCGAAAAGCTGATTGAAAAGTTTCGTGCCAAAGCTTCCAAAGCTTCTATGGCACAATCAATGATAAAAAAGTTGGATAAAATCGACCGTATAGAAGTCGATGAAGATGATAATTCTGTAATGAATATTTCTTTTCCAATTTCTAAAGTACCTGGTCGTGTAGTCATAGAAGCTGAAAAAGTAACCAAAAGTTATGGTGATAAGACTATATTGAAAGATATCTCCCTTTTAGTTGAACGCGGAAGTAAAATTGCTTTTGTTGGGCAAAACGGACAAGGAAAGTCGACCTTTATCAAAGCCATTGTTAATGAATTTGAATACGAAGGAGATATAAAATTAGGACACAATGTTCAGGTTGGTTATTTTGCCCAAAACCAGGCAGAATATCTTGACGGAGAGATTACCTTGCTTCAAACAATGGAAGATGCAGCAACAGACACTAACCGTTCGAAGGTGCGCGACATGTTAGGCTCATTCCTCTTTCGTGGTGATGATGTTGAGAAAAAGGTAAAAGTCCTTTCTGGAGGTGAAAGGAATCGTCTAGCGCTCTGTAAATTGCTTTTGCAGCCCATTAACGTATTAGTTATGGATGAGCCAACCAATCACTTGGATATTAAATCCAAAAATGTTTTAAAAACTGCTTTGCAAAAATACGAGGGCACGCTTTTGTTAGTTTCTCACGACAGGGATTTTCTTCAGGGAATGTCAAATATTGTATACGAATTCAGAGATCAAAAAATAAAAGAATACTTAGGTGACGTTAATTATTTCTTGGAACAACGCAACTTGGAAAACATGCGTGAAGTGGAGAAAAAAGATGCGTTAAAAGCTTCGGCATCTCCAAAAGAAAGTAACAAAGCCTCTTATGAAGAACAAAAGAAAGGCAAAGCGTTGCAGAATCGCTTGAGCAAAATTGAAAGTCAGATCAAGCAATTAGAGAAAGATATTCAGAATGACGACAAAATGTTGGCCTCTAGTTACAATAAACATGTTGAAGATGCTTCTTTCTTTAAGGCATATAATAAAAAGAAAGCGGAATTGGATAAGTTTCTTTCTGACTGGGAACTGGTACAAGAGGAAATTGAGAACGCTTAAAAAAAATCAAGTAGAAAGTTATTACTGGCTTTTTATTGCAAGCTTTCCAGCCTCATTGTGTTTTTACATTGTAAAAACGAGTTTCCTAACTAGCTCTTTTAACGCTAGAAATACAATGGGGCTAAGAAAGGCTTTTCATTTCCATCCAGGCTATTTTGCTTTAATGTTTCATTTTATTGCGCAATTAGGCCTATCTTTTTAGAGTGAGATATAGCTTCCGAGCTATTTTTAAAGTAACATACTGCAATATCCATCGTTTGAAGGTTTTTCATCGCCTTGGTAACTTTTTCTTTTTTATTATGGCCGGTTTGTCTTATATAGATGGCTTTTACAGTTAAAGGAAAAATTTTACTGATGGCTTCATACAAAAAAGGATCGTGTTGTGAATCATCACCAATTAGGACGTACTTTAAATTGGGATAAAATTCCAATATATGTTTTATTTTATCGAATTTATGGTTGTGGCCGCCTCTACCTGTCCAAAAGAAATTAGTAAGACTTGTTTTTATGTCTTTTAACAAAAAAACTGCTTTGGGTAGTTGGTGAATTTCTGTAAACGTTACTAAAAACCGATACAGATTCCATTCACTGCTGGAAACATAGAAAAAAGCATTCAATTCTCCTTTCTCGCTTCTTCCTGCCGAACTTAAAGCTTGAAAATGAGGAACCACATCTTCAAATACTTTTCTGGAGTTTACGTTTCTGAATAATAAATAGTATAATTTTTTTAACGGATTGATGGTGTAAGAAATCAAGAAAGTATCGTCAATATCAGATATGATTCCTAAATTACCTTTATGTGGACGTATGTAACTTTCTTTAGTTGCGATAGTATTATTTTCGTGCATTATACTGACTTCATAATCGTTCCAACCATAGGTATTGTTGTTGTCTAGAGGAATGCAAAATTTAAAGTAGCCGTCAACTAATGTTTTTGTATGGATTTTAATACCATTATGCGTTAAATAGACATCGGCATTTGAATGTGTCTTAATGCGAAACATACTAATAATTGAACTCGCATTTTTAAAATTTTTGTCCAGAAAATCGTAATCTTTAGTTTTGGTTGGTTTAAAAACATGCCCCATCACAATCAATTCCTGTTCATTGGCATATCCCCTGTATAATTTTAAAATAGGTTTCATTTTGTTAATTACTTTTGAAGTATGCTGAAAATTAATTATTTTTAATCAATAAACGAAATATAAGCTTGAAAAAGAATGTAATAATGATTGCTAATCCTGTATCAGGAGGTATTGATAAATCAGAAATTATCCAAGCCGCAGCTAATTTTGCTGTTAAGGAGAATTTGAACTTGGTTTTATACGAAACTTCAGCTGATAACGATACTGCCAAAATCAAGGCGCTGTATAAAGAGTTCACACCTGAGCGAATTATTGTTGCCGGTGGTGATGGTACTATAAAGCTAGTGGCTGAAGCATTAGAAAGCGAAGATTTTATATTAGGAATCTTGCCAGCGGGATCTTCCAACGGATTGGCTAGAGACTTAGGCTTGCCTAAAGTAATTGAAGAGAACTTGCCAATTGCTTTCCATAATACTTTTTTGGAAATGGATATGATTGTCGTTAATGGGAAAAAAAGTCTGCATTTAAGCGATTTGGGACTCAACGCTACACTCATTAAAAACTATCATGAAGGTTCTATGCACGGAAGGTGGTATTACGCGTTGCAGGCTTTTAAGACATTAATAGATACGGATATTGATTTTTCTGCAACAATATCTTGTAATAATAAGCTTACGGAGTATCAAGCTCGAATGATTGTGATAGCAAATTCCAAAAAATATGGAACGGGTGTCGTTATTAATCCGAATGGAGTTATGAATGACGGAAAGTTCGAAATTATAATCTTGAAAAATCTAGATTTATTTGTTTTTGGTAAAATAATTACGGGAAACATGCCGATGGAGTCGGAGGACATTACCATTATTTCAACTGATAAAGCAACTATCAAAACAAATTTCCCTGTTAGTTTTCAAATGGATGGAGAGTATTATGGTGCCGAAACAGAATTTAATATCGATATGGCTCCAAAAAAGTTGAAAGTGGCTATTCCGTGATTGTTTTTTAATTTTTAAAAGGATTGCGCTCCTGCCATTGAGTTTTAGGCTCAAAATAGCTGAACGTTTTCGAAACAAATAGATTGATAAACGGATTGCTGTGCTTGATTAATCCGTACATAGGAATTGCCTTTGCCCCGACAGAGCTCTTAATCTCTAGAGCAGTTCTAGCAAAAACGATTCGTTTGTATCCTTTATTAATGGAATAACCTATCATATCGTACAGCATATTCAGATACAGCATTTTTTCGCGTTGATACTTTTCATCATAGCCCAAAAAGTAAGTATCTATATCGGTTCCATTTTTTATTAATGTGTTAAATCCTATTAATTCCTCACCCAGAAAATATCCATAAAAAAGGAAATTATCTTTTAATGACTTTTTAAAAAACACAAAATGATTTTCAGGTAAATAAAAAGTATTGAATGGTGCATTTTTAGCCACATTCATGTATAATTGGTATATTCTTGGATTGTATGTTGTGATTTCGTCAAGCGATAATTTCTTTTTCGAAATGCCATCTGCTTTTTTGCGAGCCCTTTTGTACTGATCTCTGTATTTTTTGCTGTTGTCAAGGGTGTAATCGTCAAAAGTTTTCCAGGATTCTCTAATCTGAAAAAGCATGTTAGGCTGAGTTGTGAATTTATAGAAAGATGTGAATTGCGGAATGTCAAATGGTTCTACTTGGGATTTTGAAAAATCTTTAAAAATGGTCAGATGTATCTTTTTTCCGTTGCTGTTAAAAATTTTCTTTATCTCTTCTGCAACTGTTTTTAACAAAATCATTCCTTCCGATCTAGGCAGTTTTTCATTGAAATAACAACCGTTTTGGCCAGTTAACATATTGTTCCCCATGACTAAGACATTAGAGCTGAAATATTTGAAGACAATTTCACGCACTTTTGTTTTTAGGCAATGGTCGCGTTCTCCAAAAGAATGAACATCACGTAAGTCGATATATTGAGATAAAGCTAAACCAACTAATTCTTCATCAAGAAATAGACCTATGAAATGACAAACCATGTTTTTTGGAGCTGCGTCTTCTAATACTGCCAAATAATCTTTGGAAAGAAAAATGTTATTTATGGCCAAAGAATCCCAGGCAGAAGGAAGGTCTTTCACTGCGGAATAAATTTTAAAGGAAAAAGCTGAGTTCAATAGATAGGGAAATTAATATTTGTCTAAATTACCATATTAACTTAAAATAGGGAAGGATTGGACGAATTTTAATTAACTTTAAAAAAAAAAGAAACATGGACATTTACAATAATGAAACAGCTCAGCCTATTTTAAAAGATTTGAAAGATTGGACTTTTAACGATAAAGGAATCGAAAAGAAGTTTGTTTTTAAAAATTTCAGTGAATCGTTGGGCTTTATAGTACAAGTGGGACTTTTGGCAGAAAAGCAAGGCCACCATCCTGAATTGTTTAATGTATACAATAAAGTTAATATACGCCTGTCAACGCATGATGCCGATGGAGTTACCGATAAGGATTTCGATCTTGCAAAAGCTATAGAAAAGCTCTCCTACTAAAGGGGCGGGCGGAGTTAATTATTCATATTTTACCCTGTAAAAAAATTAATTTCTCCCAATATCAGTATACGAAGAATCCCCAAGACTCCGTTTATTATTTTATCTAAAAGGAACCGTTATAGCCCATAATTAGATTGTCTAGAAAAAATTGTTTGTAAAGACAGGAAGAATAATGCGTTTATAGGTTCTGAATCTTAGGTCTTTCGTCATGTGTATGGTCAGCCCAGACAATTCCGTCAAAATTGTAGAAAAAAGCTTCGTCTTACGTCAGTTAAATCATAATAGAATGGTTTAACTTACGTAAGCATTTGGTATTATAATTCTAATGTCCATAATATTAGGTTTAAAGCTTGGAAAACAGATACAAGATGTTCGATATTAAATGTTTATTGTAGGATAAACACCCGTTTATATTTACAAACTGTGTAGTTTATCGATTAAATTTGCTGATAAACTTCATTGTTAGTACATTTAATTATCCAAAACTGTAAAACCACCCACTTATGAAAAATTTATTCACTTTTGTTTTAACCGTTTTAGCCTCATTTTCAATGATGGCAGATGTTTCCTTTTCAGACAAAGCGGTGCTGCTAAAACTGCATGAAGCTACTAATGGTGAAAACTGGATAACAAAATGGGATTTATCTTCTCCCGTTTCCACTTGGTATGGTATTACGCTAGACGGTGATAAAGTTGTTGCGATAAGGTTGGTAGATAATAATTTGATGGGGGAGATTCCTGCCGAAATTACAAACCTTGTAAATTTGCAAGAATTAAATTTGCATAAAAATGGTTTGTCTGGTACTATTCCTTCTTCTTTACAGAACTTAAAAGAATTAAAGATTTTAGATCTTTCCTTTAATAGATTGTCGGGGGTGATACCAATTTCAATTTGCGAAATGGATAGTCTTCAAAACTTACAACTTTACATGAATAAGATTTCGGGCGAGTTACCTGCTCAAATAGGTAAACTGCAAAACTTAGTGACGCTGGTAGTTTTTAACAATGAAATAGAAGGCCAAATTCCAAGCTCTCTTTATGAAGTAAAGAAATTGAAAACATTATTGTTAAATAGTAATAAGTTGATTGGTAAATTAAGTCCTGATGTTGCCAATTTAAAAATGTTGGAAAATCTTAGTTTATTTGAAAACAATATGGATGGTCAAGTTCCATTTGGACTTGAAAATTTAAATAATTTAAAAGAGATGAATATTTCGTACAATAAGTTCAGTGGTCTAACTTCAAGAAGACTAGCAATGTTAGACACTTTGAATATGACGATGTTAAATGATAAAGGGATTGCTGTCTTAATGAATGTGTCTATAGAAGTAGAAAGACCTTTGGTATCAGAAGATTAGCAGGTATTGTCTATTGTACAAATATTAATCCAGATAAATACTTTAGTGCTCTAAAATAAGTTGATTTTTTTAATAAGTTTAGTTAGTTTAAACCCGTTTTGCCTAGGTGAAACGGTTTTTTTTTTGTGGCATGAATGACTAATATTTATTAGTAGGAAATAGGTAAACGAAAAAAGCCTCATATTTCTATGAAGCTTTCTTAGTAGCGGGAACTGGACTCGAACCAGTGACCTTCGGGTTATGAGCCCGACGAGCTGCCTACTGCTCTATCCCGCGATGTGCGTTTGTAATTTCAATAAAATTAACTTAGTAGCGGGAACTGGACTCGAACCAGTGACCTTCGGGTTATGAGCCCGACGAGCTGCCTACTGCTCTATCCCGC
>NZ_JBGQOE010000018.1:0-69177 GCF_052113685.1 Flavobacterium sp. W22_SRS_FP1 | reverse complement strand
GACTTTAATGTCCTTTCTTTTGAAAAAATTATCCTATCCCTTTTCCTGAGAGTTGCATTAACTAATTGAATCTAGTACTCTTTAAATTTAAAATTATTGTTTTTACTATTTCTTTAAAGAAAACAACTTCATTTTAAGTTTTTGGTAAGTCAAATACTAGGCCAAAAATTAATTGGCTAGTACTTAAGGCGTGATTTTATGATAAAATGAATCAATATTTTATAATATGTTGTGGGATGTGGAATAGGAAATTTTATACGATCGAGCAAAGCTATTGTCGTTAAAAACAGCGAAATTTATTATTTAAGCCTCCGTTTTAATTAGATTAAATTACTTCAAAATTGTCTTTATCGCGTAAATTTCTTTTGTGTTCTAAAATGCCGTTACTTTGTAAGTATGAACTGGAATACTTATATTACAAGCTATCAATCTTATTTAAAAATAGAACGCGGCCTGTCTAAGAATACTGTGGATAATTATTCTTTTGATATTGAACGTTTGTGTTTGTTTTTAGCTACAAATAAAATTGAAGTTTCGCCAATTAAAATTAGTGAGGAAACAGTACAGCAATTTATATACTCGGTATCTACCCAAGTCAATGCACGTTCTCAGGCCAGAATAATATCTGGGCTAAAAAGCTTCTTCGGATATTTAATATTTGAAGATTATCGTTTAGACAATCCTTTAGAGCTCATAGAAACGCCTAAAACAGGTAGAAAGCTGCCGGATATTTTATCAGTTGATGAAATTGACTCTCTTATAACCGCAATAGATTTGACTTCAAATGAAGGAGAACGAAATCGTGCTATGCTTGAAACACTTTATGGCTGCGGACTTCGTGTTTCGGAATTGGTATCGTTAAAAATTTCAGATTTATTTTTTGAAGAGGGTTTTATCAAGATTACTGGTAAGGGAAATAAAGAGCGGTTCGTGCCCATTGGTAAAGCTGCGCAGCGATATATTCATCTTTATAAGGACAGCATGAGGGGGTATCTGAATATAAAGAAAGAGTTTGGTGATACTTTGTTCTTAAACAGAAGGGGGAGTCAACTCACAAGAGCGATGATTTTTACCATTATAAAAAGTTTAGCTATTAAGGCGGAGTTGAATAAGAAAATAAGCCCACATACTTTCAGACATTCATTTGCGACACATCTTCTTGAAAATGGAGCTGATTTGCGTTCCATTCAACTGATGCTTGGTCATGAGTCAATAACCACTACCGAGATTTACTTGCATTTGGACAGAAAATTTTTAACAGAAGTGATTAATACTTTTCATCCGCGGAGGAGTATATAGTATTTAGTTATCTCTTTACAGCTTTCGAACTCAAAAACACACTTGATAAAAAAAAAGGCTTGTTGAGTTTTGAAATCAACAAGCCTTTTTATGTGGTTAGTATTGGCTGACTATTTAGCAATATTGACCGCTCTAGTTTCTCTAATTACAGTTACTTTAACCTGACCTGGATAGGTCATTTCAGTTTGGATCTTTTGCGATATTTCAAAAGATAAAGTCGAAGCATTATCATCCGAAACCTTTTCGCTTTCTACGATAACACGAAGTTCTCTACCTGCCTGAATTGCATAAGCATTTTTCACACCGTTAAAGCCATAAGCTACTTCTTCCAAGTCTTTTAAACGCTGTATATAAGAATCAAGTACTTGTCTTCTTGCGCCCGGTCTTGCACCTGATATAGCATCACAAACCTGTACAATTGGCGACAATAAATATTTCATTTCTATTTCATCATGGTGAGCTCCAATTGCATTGCAAACTTCTTCTTTTTCGCCATATTTTTCAGCCCACTGCATTCCTAATAATGCGTGTGGTAAGTCACTTTCAGCATCAGGAACCTTACCAATATCGTGTAATAAACCAGCTCTTTTAGCCAATTTTACATTTAGACCTAGCTCAGCCGCCATGATTCCACAAAGTTTGGAAACTTCACGGGAGTGTTGCAGTAAATTTTGTCCATAAGAAGAACGGTATTTCATACGTCCCACTACTTTTATCAATTCTGGATGTAATCCATGAATTCCTAAATCTATAACGGTACGTTTTCCAACTTCTACTATTTCGTCGTCAATTTGTTTTGCGGTTTTAGCAACTACTTCTTCAATACGTGCTGGGTGAATACGTCCGTCTGTTACTAATTTATGTAGTGCTAAACGTGCAATTTCTCTACGTACGGGATCAAAACAAGAAAGGATAATTGCCTCTGGTGTATCATCAACAATGATTTCAACGCCAGTTGCGGCTTCAAGCGCTCTAATGTTTCTTCCTTCGCGTCCGATAATTCTTCCTTTGACATCATCTGATTCAATATTAAACACAGACACACAGTTTTCAACCGCTTCTTCTGTCCCGACTCTTTGTATGGTGTTAATAATGATTTTTTTGGCTTCTTGTTGTGCTGTCAGTTTAGCGTCTTCAATTGTGTCTTGAATATGGGACATTGCTTCAGTTTTAGCCTCAGCTTTAAGTCCTTCTATTAATTGGTTTTTAGCATCTTCGGCAGATAAACCAGATATTACTTCAAGTTGTTGTAATTGACTTCTGTGCAATTTGTCAACTTCTATTTGTCTTTTGTCAAGAGTTTCAATTTTGGAGGCATATTCAGCCGCTTTCGTTTCAAAATCGTCATTTACCTTCTTAGCTTTTGACAATTCATTAGAAACTTGGGACTCTTTGTCTCTAATTCTTTTCTCAACTTCAGCAACTTTCTTGTCTCTGGAAAGTATTACTTGCTCGTGTTCTGACTTTAGTTCTATAAATTTTTCTTTTGCCTGAAGAATTTTATCTTTTTTTATGTTTTCAGCTTCAAGTTTGGCCTCTTTTAAAATAGACGAAGCTTCTTTTTTTGTACTTTTAATTAGATTAGAAATATTGCTTTTTTCAATGATTTTGGCGATTCCAAAACCACCTGCTATTCCTATAATTCCTGAAATGATAATCGTTACTATGTCCATGTTTATTAAAATTTATATATAAAAAAGCCTACATTAAGTTGTTTGAATAAACTCGAAAATACAAGTTTTGAGCTAACTCACTGTTCAAGTTTCCTCGCCGAAGCGTGGCATGCTTTAGTAGTGATGATTTGCTCATTCTAATTTATTAGTGTTGAGTTTACCAAATGTGAACTAATGTAGGCAGTATCTTAGTTTTTTGTAAAGAACGTTTAATTGTCGAGATATTGATCTAAAAGCGCGTTGATTTTTTTAATTCTTTCAATAGTTTCTTCACCATTAATAGAGTTGTCAATTTGCTTTTGTTCTGACTGTGAGGCAAACTGCAAAGCGCACATGGCTAAAACATCTTGCTTGTCACGAACAGCATAGTTTTCTTCAAACTGCTTCATCATTACATCAATTTTTTTTGAAGCGCTTCTCAGGCCTTCTTCTTGCGACAAATCGACCGTTAACGGGTAGACTCTGTCGGCAATTGATATTTTAATTTTAAGCTTTTCGTCCATATTTTTTACTAATCAGATAGCTGTGCTATACAGTAATCAATTTCACGAATTAAAGAATTTATTTTGAACTTTGTATCTCTCTTATTTTCGTCACTGCCTAGTAGTGAGTTGGCGATTTTAAGTGTTTCATATTGCGATTTTAACGCTTCAATCTCTTTTGATTGAGTTTGTATGATATCTGCAGATTTTGTTAATTCAATTTTTAAATCTTGATGGTTTTTTTCTAAACTTCTTATTTTTATAATCAGTTTTTCAATCTTATTTTCAAGAGTATCAATTATTTCTGCAATTACACTCATTATTTAGCCTATTCATTACTTATAATCACAAATTTAGTATTAGTTTTTATTATTACAATATTTTATTTGTTTTTTTATCATAAAATAAGTAATTCATTGTATTTTAATTGGTTACAAATTGTGTTTTTTTACAAAGTAGAACGATTTAGTTTTTTATCTTAGCAAAAATGTACGTCATGAGATTTATTCTTTTTATCCTATTGTTTTCAGTTGCTGGTATTGCTCAAACAGATTATCCAAAAGACTATTTTAGTCCTCCATTAGAGATCCCAATGGAGTTGTCGGGAAATTTCGGCGAATTAAGACCAAATCATTTTCATGCTGGCTTTGATTTTAAAACTTTGCAGAGAGAGGGCATTGAGGTGCATTCAGTAGCCGATGGTTACGTATCCCGAATTAAGATTTCTACTTTTGGAAATGGTAAGGCAATTTATATAACACATCCTAATGGTTTTACATCCGTATATTGTCATTTACAAAAAGCTACTGATGCCATAAATGATTACATCCATAAAGCACACTATAAAGAACAGTCATTTGAAATAGAGTTGTTTTTAAAACCAAATGAGTTGATTGTAAAAAAGGGACAAACGATTTCTCTTTCTGGCAATACTGGTTCGTCAGAAGGGCCTCATCTGCATTTTGAATTTCGCGAAAGTAAAACAGAGAAAATCATCAATCCTTTGCTATTTGGGTTTGATAAGTTTATAAAAGATACTAAAAAGCCATCAGTTTCGGCGGTATATGTTTATCCATTAGATGGTAAAACAGCTGTGAATCAGTCGAAACGTCCTTTACTGCTTAACTTGTCTTTACAAAAAGATGGAACATATTTGTCTAATAAGGTTTCGGCTAATGGTAAAATAGGATTTGGGGTGACGGCAGTTGATTATGACAATGTATCTGGCAATAGAAATGGTGCTTATAAAATACAGACTTTTTTAAACGGAAAACCGAGTTTTGGATATCAGTTTGATACTTATTCCTTCGATGATATGAGATATGTAAATGCATTGGTTGATTACGCAAGGTATAAAAAAACGTATCAAAGGGTGCAGAAATTATTCATGACGAATCCGTATAAATTAGGCATAATAAAAACTGATGATACAAACGGTGTTGTAACTGTACTTCCTAATTTGACCTCTATATATCGTATCGAAGTTTCCGATTTTTTCGGTAATCTGAGTAGCATTTCAATACCAATCAGTTTTGATGCGTCCACGGCTGTAGTTGAAAAAGAAACTGTATTGTCAAATTATTTTGTCAAGGTAAACAAGGACAATAATTTTTCAAAAAACAAGGTCTCTGTTTTCTTCCCGGCTGGAACATTTTATGAAGATTTCGACATGAATTTCGAAGTTAGGGATGATATCTTATACCTTCATGACGACACAGTTCCTGTTCATTCTCGTTTCGAAATTTCGATGGAAAGCGACAAATACACTGATGCTCAAAAAGAAAAAGTTTTCATTGCGGATATAGATGCCAGGGGCAGGCAAGGATATAATTTTACCAGTATAAAAGAGAACCTGTTTTTTGCAAAGGTACGATCATTAGGGAAATATACTTTGGCAGTTGATACGACACCGCCAACAATATCAATGGCAAAATCTATCGAGGGGAAGTGGGTAAGTACGCAAAAGACGATTCAACTTTCCACAAATGACAGTGGATCTGGAATTAAATCATATAACGGCTATTTGAACGGAAAATGGATTTTATTCGAATATGACAATAAAACAAAAAGAATAACACATAATTTTAGCGACGGTATTGTTGCGGAAGGAGCCAATGATTTGAAAGTTGTAGTAGTAGATAATGTAGGGAATTCAACTATCTTTGAAACTCGTTTTTTTAGAAGTCAAAAATAATAATATATAGATAGCTTGAATAGTAAAAAAATAATCTTTGGTTTTATAGCGTTTATACTAGGCTTGTCTTGTTTTGCTCAATCAGCTATAGTAAAAGGGATAGTTCTAGATCAAAATGATAAGCCGATAGGCAATGTAAATGTTTCCTGCTCTGTCAGTAGAACTCAATCTAATGCCAATGGGTTTTATGTACTTAACATTCCTGAAAACCAAAAGGTAGCGGTCACTTTTACACATGTTTCTTTTAAAAAAGCGACTGTTTTTCTAACTCTTAAAACAAACGAAGAACTAGAGTTTAATTTGGTAATGAATGACCAACAAGAACAAATGGGAGAAATTGTCGTCACCACAAATAATAAAAAACGTTTTCAGGGAATAACAAGCATTGCACCGGATGTCATTAGAAAAATACCTGGGGCCAATGCCGGTATCGAAAACATTTTGAAAACCTTGCCAGGCGTTAACTCCAATAATGAATTGAGCACTCAGTATGCCGTTCGAGGAGGTAATTATGATGAAAATTTGGTTTATGTAAATGAAATCGAAATATATCGCCCTTTTTTGATTCGATCAGGGCAGCAGGAGGGACTTAGTTTTACCAATACTGATTTAGTCCAAAACGTTGATTTTTCAGCAGGTGGCTTTCAAGCCAAATTTGGAGATAAATTATCGTCTGTTTTGGATATTACTTACAGGAAACCGATAGAATTTGCAGCTACATTTGAAGCTAGTCTTCTTGGAGGCAGTTTCTCTGTTGACGCCATTTCAAAAAACAAGAAATGGACGGCAATAACGGGAGTTCGATACAGGAACAATAGTCTTTTGGTGAATAGTCAAGATACTGAAACCAATTATACTCCAACATTTGCAGACATTCAAACAAATATAAATTATCAGGCTTCTGCCAAATGGCAATGGAGTTTTCTGGGGAATATATCTCAAAACCAATACCAATACCAGCCATTAACGCGTCAAACGAAATTTGGTACAATTGATCAGCCGATGGCGCTTTCTGTTTATTACGAAGGTCAGGAGAAAGATAAATATGAGACTTACTTCGGGGCAGTAAAAACAACATTTGCGGCAACTCCTAATTTTACATTGAAGTTCATCGGTTCTGCTTTTCATACTTTGGAACAAGAGCATTTTGATATTTTCGCTCAATACCGCTTGGGTGAGGTGGACTCAAATATAGGATCAGAAACATATGGGGATGTCGCTTTCACCAGAGGGATTGGTTCTCAACTGAATCATGCTCGAAATGATTTGGATGCCTTTATTATAAATGCCGAAGTAAAAGGATTTCACGATTGGAGAAAAAACGAGATAGAGTGGGGTGTTAAATATACTCGTGAATCAATTCGTGATCGGGTTGTAGAGTGGGAAGTGATCGATTCGGCTGGGTTTTCTATCAATCCTCCAATTTTTAATTTGCCTAAAAATGATCAGCCGTATTCATCTTATCAGGGTCCATTGGTTCCATATAAAAATATTCGGGCAGTCAATTTCAATACGATAAATAGGTTTTCGGGCTATGGGCAATGGAGTAGAACGGGGAATCTAGGTGCTGCAGAAGTCTCTTATAATGCGGGAGTTCGTGTCCATAGTTGGGAAGTTTCAGACTCAAATAGCAAAGGAGCGGCACAGTTTACGTTTAGTCCCAGAGCACAGATATCTATAAAACCAGAATGGGATACTGAAATGGTTTTTAGGCTATCAGGTGGATTGTATCATCAACCTCCCTTTTATAGAGAGCTAAGGGATGCCGATGGGGTGGTGCAGCCCGATGTCAAAGCACAACAATCTGTTCATATAGTATTGAGCGATGATTACAGTTTTGAAATGTGGAACCGTCCTTTTAAACTAGTTTCTGAACTGTACTATAAATCTTTAACTGACGTCAATACCTATACGATTGATAATGTTAGAATTCGTTATGCCGCTTCTAATGTAGCCAAGGGGTATGCACAGGGCTTGGATTTTCGATTGAATGGTGAATTTGTTTCCGGAACTGAATCTTGGATAAGTTTTGGTTATCTTAAAACAGAAGAAAACAGTAATAATAGAGGATACATCGCTAGACCAACAGATCAAAGACTTAAATTCGCGCTTTTGTTTCAGGATTACATGCCTAACATACCAAGTGTGAAATTATATTTAAATTTGGTTTACAATACGGGATTACCAGGTGGTTCTCCGTCCTATTCAGATCCTTATTTATATCAGCGTCGATTGAATGATTACCGCAGGGTAGATGTGGGTTTCTCTAAAGTACTTATTGATCGTAATGATGTGAATCCAAATAAGAGTTGGTTTGTAAATTTTAAGGAACTTGCTTTAGGAGTAGAAATCTTTAACCTTTTTAACAATCAAAATGCAATTACCAATACATGGGTCCGGGATGTGTATTCCAAAAACGAATATGCTATCCCAAATTATATGACTACAAGAGTTTTTAATATTAAGTTGAGCGCTAGATTATAGCCAATAGCTGCTGCTGTTCTAAAACAGTTCGACGAGTTTTATCACATAAATTCAGTATAAGTTTCAGAAGAATTTTTAAAAATGATTACATTTGGTTTTATTTTTTAATATTACATCATTATGAAAAAGTTACATATAGCATTATTAGGTATTGCAATTTTACTTTTGGCCAGCTGTAAGGAAGAGGTTGAAAAACCAAAAGTAATTTATGACGCCACTAATAAAGCAAAAGCAACTGCAAAAATAGATTCTATCCAAGTTGCTATTTCCGACCTGCCCATTCAGATGGAAGGAACAAACTATTTGATTCATCCCATCGCTGATTTGCGAGTCTATGAGAGGGGATCTAAAGCAAGATACGGATCTTCAAGCGTTATAGATCTTAGTTTTACTATTTCTAATTACGGAGAAAATGAAATTACGGGCTATTTGCAGAACCTTAAATTTCAAAGAACCGATTCCGATTCGATTAGTACTTTAACTGATAAGCCCGCTTTGATCCTGACTGCGACCTATCTAAAATCAGTTTCCGATAGAGCCAAAAAGCAAGTTATGGTATATACCATGTTTGATTTGGACACGAATAAAGACGGTAAATTGGATACCAGTGATATCAAATGCTTGTACTTGAGTGATATTAGCGGTAAGAAATTCACTAAAATCTCTGCGGGGTTTCAAGAGTTGATTGATTGGAACCTAATAGAGTCAAAAAACCGATTGTATTTTAGAACGGTTGAAGACACCAATAAAAATGGACAGTTTGATAAAAATGATGTCGTACATTATAACTACGTTGATCTTTCAAATGGTGAATGGAAAGTATCCAGCTACGAACCTATATAAAATTTGCAATAAACTTTAAATCAGAATATCGCTTTCAAGATCTGATTTTTCGATGTCGAAGTCAAATCCTAGTTGTTTGACTAAATCAATGACTAGGTTTTTATACCAGTTTTCTGATTTAGGGTGGATGTAGATAGTTTCAATCAGCTGATCGATGTCGACATTAATTTTTAATCCGTCATTGAGAGTTGTCTTGCTTTCTGCCACATCCGTAATGATACGTACTTCACGCTCATATTGAAAGCTTTTTCGCTTGAATAAAAAAGGAAAAAACATGTCGTCAAAAGGGATGTACTCTTTTTTGTAATCAATATAGTTTACCTCTCCAATAAACTGTTTGTAGTTATTTTCAGGAATTAAAGCTTTCTGTAATCTTCCTATTGTTGATTGAATGGCTAGCCCCTCACTGTTTTGAGTAAAAATTTGCCACATAGCAAAGGATTCGTACTCGTTAATATGCCAACTGCTAATGGCTACTTTTTCTCTGTGTGTCTTGTAATATTGTAAAAAGTCAGGATTGTTTATCGAAAGTTTTTTAATTTCCTCAAAAGTAGGTTCGCTAAAGGTACCTTCGTATTGGTCTTCGAATTTATCGGATCTTGACATGAAAAGCTTTTTGGACATCAACAAATCTAAGAACTTGGACAAGTCTAAATACTTCCAAACGATAGTGTCTGGATCATCCGTAAGATTGATATTTGGGTTGTTTAGATACATTTAGGATTTAAAGGTATTTAAATATTAAAGCAAAAACAACCATTTTCATTGATTCTAATTTCGATTTTTTTTGGTTTTGCTATTCAAATGACTGCATCGACACTAATTTATTATACATACCGTCTTGTGCAATCAACTCGTCATGCGTTCCCTGCTCAACGATTTTTCCTTTTTGCATTACTACAATCGAGTCTGCTTTTTGAATGGTTGAAAGACGGTGTGCAATCACAATAGATGTTCTGTTTTGCATCATGTTTTCCAAGGCGACTTGCACGAATTTTTCACTTTCGGTATCTAATGCTGAAGTTGCTTCGTCCAAAATCATGATTGGTGGATTTTTCAAAACGGCACGAGCAATTGATAATCGCTGTTTTTGTCCACCAGAAAGTTTGTTTCCACTGTCTCCTATGTTGGTATATATTCCTTTGGGCAAGTCCTTCACAAACTCGTAAGCATTAGCGATTTTTAAAGCCTCGATTATTTCGTCATCTGTTGCGTTTTGTTGTCCTAATGAAATGTTTGCTTTGATGCTGTCATTAAACAAGATGCTGTCCTGTGTCACTAATCCCATTAGCCCACGTAGCGATTGTAAATTAATATCTTTTATATCGGTTCCGTCAATACTGATTGTTCCTTCATTTACGTCGTAAAAACGGGTCAATAAATTGGCGATTGTGCTTTTTCCGCTTCCAGATTGCCCTACAAGCGCGATTGTTTGTCCTTTTTTCACCTGAAGTGAAAAGTCCTTTAATACGCTTTCCTCTTCATATTTAAAGTTGATATTTTTGATCGTGATATTCGAATCAAAAGTATTTTTGTCAATGGCATTTTCTTTAGAAGTGATTTCGTTTTCCACTTCCAGCACTTCAAAAACGCGTTCTGCAGCGGCAAGTCCGTTTTTTACAGAATAGGAAGCTTTTGAAATTGCCTTTGCTGGGGTAAGAATGTTAAATGCCAAAGTTAAATAAACGATGAAAGCAGAGCCATCCAGTGTTTTTTCGACTAAAACCAAATTTCCTCCATAAAAAAGTAATATGGCAATTGTTGTGACTCCTAAAAACTCACTTAATGGAGTGGCTAAATTATTCTTACTTCCTATACTGTTTGTTAAATTCAATAATCGGGTTACCGAATCGTTAAACCTGCCTTTGAAGGTAGTTTCAGCATTATAACTTTTAATCACCTTCAGTCCGCCTAAAGTTTCATCTACAATAGAAATCAGAAATCCGCTTTCTCTTTGCGCCTGTAAGGATTGCGCTCTCAAATTCTTAGCGACTTTTGAAATGATCCATCCGGAAATAGGCATAAAAATTAAAACAAATAAAGTAAGTTTTGTGCTTATAATAAACATGGTTACTAAAGCAAAAATAATCGTCAGAGGTTCTTTTACGACTAATTCTAAGATAGAAAAAAAGGAGTTTTGAACTTCATTTACATCACCAAGCATACGTGCCATAATATCTCCTTTTCTTTTTTCGGAATAATAGGAGATGGGCAACTCTACAATTTTTTTATACATTGATTTTCTCAAATCCCTTAAAACCCCATTCTTCAGGTGCATTATATGGTGAGAAGCGAGGTAGTTAAATAGGTTTTTGAATAAAAAAGTTATGATGACCATTAAAACTACAAACAAAAGTGCAACTTGGATACCATTGTCTTTTGTTAACTCTGAAATTTTATAATACAAAAAATCAGAACCAAACTGCTTTAAGTTTCCTATTCCAGTATATACGGGTTCTTTTAGGATGACTTTGGTTTTGCCAAAAAGTACTTCAAGCACCGGGAAAATGGTTAACATTGAAATAGTGCTAAAAAAAGCATACAAAATGTTATATATCACGTTCCAGACAATATGAGACTTGTATGGTTTTGTATAGGGAAGAAGTTTTATTAAATTTTTGTCCATTCGTTTAGTTCAATTGCATTGCAATAATAATGTTTTTAATCTTTTCGTTCAAAATGCGCTCCACTTCTGTGAAATTTTCAACAGAATCCAGTTCCGCATTTACGCTGATATAGAATTTTATTTTTGGTTCCGTTCCGCTTGGTCTGGCACAAATTTTAGATCCGTCTTCAGTATAGTAAATTAGTACGTTGGATTTTGGTATGTCCATTGCTGTAACGGAATCATCCAGTAAGTTTGTTGCTGTAGATGATTGATAATCTTCGACCATAATAACTCTTTGTCCGTTGATTTCCTTTAAAGGATTTTCACGTAAGTCAACCATCATCTGGCTAATTTCTTGTAGTCCTTCGATTCCTTTTTTGGTCAGCGAAACTAGGTGTTCTTTGTAGAATCCGTTTTCCACATATAGTTGTAATAACTCTTTATAAACCGTGCTTCCTTTTGCTTTTGCCTGAGCTGCAACTTCGCATATCAATAAAGTGGCTGCAACGGCATCTTTATCGCGAACGGCGTCACCTACCATAAATCCAAAACTTTCTTCTCCGCCACCTATGAATTCCAATTCGGGAAAATCCTTAATCATTTTAGCAATCCATTTAAAACCAGTCAATCCTACTTTGCATTCTACGTTGTAGTTGGTTGCCAGTTCCATCATCATTGGAGTGGATACGATGGTAGATCCCACAAATTGTTTCCCATTAATTTTTCCTGCTTTTTTCCATTGTTCTAATAGAAATGCAGTCATCAAAATCATAGTTTGGTTTCCATTTAACAAAGTCATTTGCCCCTCGTTATTACGAACAGCAACCCCTAAACGGTCGCAATCAGGATCAGTTCCTACTACGATATCGGATTGGGTTTTGTCTGCCAATGCAATTGCCATTGCTAACGCTTCAGGCTCTTCAGGATTTGGAGATTTCACTGTAGGAAAATCACCGTTTGGAACTCTTTGTTCTTCAACAATATGTACATTGGTGTAACCAGCTTGTGATAAAGTCTCAGGAACCAGCGTTATGGAAGTCCCATGCAATGAGGTGAACACTACATTCAAGTTCTCCTTTGCTATAGCAGGAGTGCTAAAGCTTGCGTTTGCAATTGAGGATTTTATAAAAGCCTGATCCACATCAGTATCGATATAGTGAATTAAATCTTCGTTTGCATTAAACTTGATTTGGTCGAAGTTTAAGTTTTCAATGGTGTTAATAATTCTTTCGTCTTCTGGCGGTACGATTTGGCCACCATCTTCCCAATACACTTTATAGCCATTATATTCTGGAGGATTGTGCGAAGCAGTAAGTACAATTCCACATTGGCAGCCCAAATGTTTAACAGCAAATGACAATTCAGGTGTCGGTCTTAATTCTGAAAACAAATAGACTTCAATGCCATTTGCAGAGAAAACATCAGCAACTAATTTTGCCAAAGTATCGCTATTATGACGACAGTCATAAGCAATTGCAGCTTTTATAGGCTGGTTAGGGAAGGCAACATGCAAATAATCACATAATCCCTGAGTACTTTTTCCAAGAGTGTATTTATTGATTCTGTTATTTCCTACTCCCATTATTCCGCGCATTCCGCCGGTGCCAAATTCTAAATCTTTATAAAAACTTTCCTCTAGTTCTTTAGGGGATGTGGTCATCAATTCTTTAACGGCTTCATGAGTTGCTTTATCAAATGTTGGCGTGAGCCATTCATTTACTGCTTCCAAAATGTTTTGTTTGATTTCCATTTTATATGTTTTTAGTTTAAGTTTTAAAGTATTCCTTATCTATGAGGAGCTATTTCCTGCTATTCATTGCAATCTTATAGTCCAAACACTGGCCTATAAGGATTTTCATTACTATCAGGGCTAGAGTGTATTAAAAATTAACGGCACTCGAAATTTTATAACGTTCCTCGTTATTTTTAGTACGCAAAATAATTTCACCTAGAAAACCAGCCAAAAACAGTTGGGTTCCTATAATCATTGTGGTTAACGCAATGAAAAACCAGGGGTTGTCCGTAACTAAACTATAGCGCATGTTGTTATACATATAATATAGTTTTGAAATCCCAATGTATCCTGCAAGCATGAAACCAATGATGAACATTAATGAACCCATGGCTCCAAAGAGATGCATCGGTCTTTTGCCAAATCGGGAAAGAAACCAAATGGTAATTAAGTCCAGAAAACCATTGATAAAACGTTCCATTCCAAACTTAGTTTCCCCGTATTTTCTGGCTTGATGTTGTACTACTTTTTCACCAATTTTTCCAAAACCAGCATTTTTTGCCAAAACAGGTATGTATCGGTGCATTTCACCCGAAACTTCAATGTTTTTTACGACAATATTTTTGTATGCTTTTAACCCGCAATTGAAATCGTTCAGTTCCACTCCAGACGTTTTCCTGGCAGCCCAATTGAATAATTTAGAAGGTAGGTTTTTAGTAACTACTGAATCGTATCGTTTCTTTTTCCAGCCAGAAACTAAATCAAAATCTTGACTCGTAATCATATTGTACAATCCAGGAATTTCCTCGGGACTGTCTTGTAAATCGGCATCCATGGTGATAATAACATCTCCTTGAGCTTTTGCGAAGCCGGCGTGCAATGCTTGCGATTTACCAAAGTTCCTCATGAAACGAATTCCTTTGACATTCGGGTCTTCTGCAGCAAAACCTTCGATAATTGGCCATGAATTATCCGTGCTTCCGTCATCTAGAAAGATAATTTCATAAGTATAATTATTCTTTTGCATCACTTTAATGATCCAAGTATACAATTCTTTAAGTGATTCCTCTTCATTAAGAAGCGGTATGAGTATGGATAAATTCATTATCGTTTAGTCTTGGGGTAAAGATTTGCTTTTGAAAAATACGGCCATGATCAATCCTAATATAGCGCAGAAAAAAAGGCTAACGACGGATCCTTTTATTTGTTCAATGACTGAAAAAGGGTCGGTTTTTCTTAAATTTTGTATCATCTCATTCAAGGAAGATGTTGGAACATTAAATTTTTCAGATGTGCTTTTCAAGTAGTTTATCGTCATATCTAAGAGCGAGTCTTTCATTGATGGATCGATAAAATTGAATAAAATAATTTTAAAACTTACTGAAATTAATAATCCAATTAGAGCACAGATAAAATAAGTAGTAAACGCATCTTTAAACGGAAAAACACCATTTAGGTCTGATTTAGTCTTAATAAGTAGCAGTATTGGTACAATAATGAATATTGAAAAAGTTAAAAGTGTCGTCCACCAAGCAATAAATAATTTTATGTCTGTAGCATACATAACAGCAGTAATTAATGACAAGCTTACACCTGTTATTACACCATATGTTGTTGCATTCTTTTTTATGACTTCATTAATCATTGCTGCCTGTTTTAAAATTAATTGACAAATATAGCAATTCCCAATTTATTGGACTACAAAAAACAGTTTTTACGATTTAATAAAAAAAATGAAACAAAGATTTGTTTATTGGAAAATAATTGTAAATTTGCAAACTCAAAATAATAGTGTAAAAACAAAAAGTTATAGCGAGTTTATACCTTTTCCGTTAAACGAGAAGCCGCAAAATAAGTTATAGCCAAATAAATAAACAAGATGAAAAAAGGAACTCACCCAGAGAATTACAGATTAGTTGCATTTAAAGACATGTCGAATGAAGACGTTTTTATCACTAAATCTACAGCAGATACAAGAGAAACAATTACAGTTGACGGTGTTGAATACCCAGTTGTGAAAATGGAGATCTCTAGAACTTCTCATCCTTTTTACACAGGTAAAAACAAACTTATTGATACTGCAGGACGTATTGATAAATTCAAAACTAAATACGCTAAACACGTTAAGTAATCTTAGCTTGTTTTTATATATAGTAAAGCCTTCCTTTTTGGGAGGCTTTTTTTTGTTGATTAAAGTCGGGATTGTTACGAAGTAAACTTGTTGATAGGACAAATAAAACTTTGTAACTTTGACCCTTTGTAACTTTGAAATTTTATAAAATGAATTATATACTTTTTGATGGCCCTGCTCGTAATGCCTTATTGCCTTTTACGTTCACGCGTCCTGTTGCAGACATTCTTATTGGAATTATGTCGATTCGCCAAAAGTGGGAGATGCATTTGGGTTCTACCACTACCACTTTGACCGAGGAATATTTGTCTGATAAATTTCCAATGGTAGAAATGGAAGATAATGTCATGATTAACGCTTCTTTTTTGCCCAATGCAATTTTGGTCGAAATGATTGAAAACCTAGAGCCAAACCAAGTTATATTTAAAGGAGAGGAAGTAGTTGCTTTTTATACTCAGGAAGACCAAGAAGAAGTCGATTTTGATTCTTATGAAATTATAGAGTATAACGAAGACTGCCTGACCGTACAGAATACTTGGGACATTTTCTCAAAGAATGATGCTGCTATTCGTGAAGATTTTGAGTTTTTAACCGAAGGCAGAAAATCGCAATCAATACCAAAGAGTGTTAATGTAATTGCGCCAGAAAATATATTTATCGAAGAAGGAGCTAAGTTAGAGTTCGTAACGCTGAATGCGGCTACCGGTCCTATATATATAGGAAAACATACAGAGATCATGGAAGGTTCTGTAATACGTGGCCCATTTGCCTTGTGTGAGGGTGCTGTGGTTAAGTTGGCGGCCAAGATATATGGGGCGACAACTGTTGGTCCACATTCCAGAATTGGGGGGGAGGTAAATAATTCGGTTATTTCGGCATATTCTAATAAAGGCCATGACGGCTTTTTAGGAAATTCGGTTTTGGGTGAATGGTGCAATATTGGCGCCGACAGTAACAATTCGAATCTAAAAAATAATTACGAAGAAGTCAGGTTATGGAGTTATGAAACCGAAGGCTTTGCTAGAACGGGACTTCAGTTTTGCGGCTTGATGATGGGGGACCACAGTAAATGTGGAATCAATACTATGTTTAATACCGGAACTGTTATTGGTGTATGTGCTAATATATTTGGTAGCGGATTTCCCCGTAATTTTGTGCCTAGTTTTTCTTGGGGAGGTGCTTCAGGATTTTCCACTTACATCACTAAAAAAGCTTTCGAAACTGCCAGACTGGTCATGAGCCGCAGGAATGTAGATTTTGATGAAAAAGAAGAGGCCATTTTGGAACATGTCTTCGAAGAATCAAAAAAGTGGAGAAAAGAGTAGTCTTTTTGACAATCAATTAATAAGTAATAAAAAATGCTTTACTGCCCTATTTGAAAGAATAGGGCATTTTTTATACTTAAAAGTGATGCGGTTGATAGGCTGATTTACAGATAGTGAATTAAATTTAACATAATTTTTCCTTTTTTGTAAAAACAGAAAAAATAGTTTAATTACTGATAAATAGAATGTTAACTTATTGTTTTGGTTTTATGTCTCTCTTGGCTAGTTTTTTTTGGCTTAATGTTATAGTTTTATAAAAATTAATTCAAAAAATTTAAAGATTCGTTTTTTGGAGTTTATTAATGTAAAAAAATTATATGGAAGAGATTATTGGGGTATTGAATGATATTGTTTGGAGTGACGCATTAATCGTTTTGTGTTTAGGTAGCGGACTTTATTTTTCGTACCGTACCCGTTTTTTGCAAGTGCGCCACATCAAAGAAATGTTTCGTTTGCTGTTTGATGGGAAAAGTTCTGAATCAGGAGTTTCTTCTTTTCAAGCCTTGTCTATGTCCCTAGCGGGAAGAGTAGGTACGGGAAATATCGCAGGTGTTGCTACAGCTATCGCTTTTGGTGGGCCTGGAGCTATGTTTTGGATGTGGACGGTTGCTTTTTTAGGTGCAAGTACCGCCTTTGTAGAAGCGACTTTGGCACAAATTTATAAAGAGAAGCATTTGGGGCAGTTTCGCGGAGGCCCAGCATTTTATATAGAACGGGGATTAGGAGTAAAATGGTTTGCAGTTTTGTTCGCCATAGTTTCTATAATCTCAGCAGGTCTTTTATTGCCTGGAGTGCAAGCAAATTCTGTTGCTGACGGAATAGAGAATGCTTTTAATATTGATACTTGGATGTCTGGAGTTGCTGTTGCAGTAATATTTGGGGCCATTGTATTTGGCGGTGTAAAAAGGATAGCTAAGTTCACTGAATTCGTAGTACCGATAATGGCTATCGCTTATATTTTGATTGTATTAGTGATTATAGCTGTAGATATTGATCAACTGCCAGGAGTTATTTCTTTAGTGTTTAGAAGCGCTTTTAATATGGAAGCCGGTTTTGGCGCTGTTTTTGGTCTAGCTGTTCAATGGGGTGTAAAACGAGGGATTTATTCTAATGAAGCAGGACAAGGAACGGCCCCTCATATTGCTGCAGCAGCAAATGTTTCACATCCTGCCAAACAAGGTTTAGTTCAGTCATTCTCAGTTTATATTGATACTTTATTGGTTTGTTCTGCTACTGGGTTTATGTTGTTAATAACAGGAAAATATAATGTTCAGAACCCAGGTTTTGGAACTGAAGGTGCATCTAGATTTTTGTATGAAGGAGCCAAAAATGTTACCGTAGGGCCAGGGTATACCCAAAGTGCCATGGATAGTGTTTTACCAGGTTTCGGATCATACTTTGTCGCTATTGCTTTGTTTTTCTTTGCTTTTACTACAATCTTGGCGTATTATTATATTGCCGAAACAAATATTTCTTATTTGACTAGGAATGTAAAATCACCAATTTATACTCACTTGTTGAAAGTGGTGATGATGTTGGTTATCATGTATGGTTCCATCAATCAGGCTAAGTTAGCTTGGAACATAGGTGATTTAGGGGTAGGAATTATGGCGTGGTTTAATATTATAGCAATTATTCTATTACAAAAACCAGCTTTGGCCGCATTAAGAGATTATGAGAAACAGCGAAAAGAAGGCAAAGATCCGACGTTTCATCCCGAAGATATTGGGGTTTCAAATGCGCAAATATGGAATACCATAAATAAAAAAGATAAGGAATAAGTTCCAAGAAAATATTTTTTTAAGAAGCTTCCGAAAACAGGATTATTATCGTCTGGTTTCGGAAGCTTTTATTTTATCCAAGGGCTTAATTAATCTATCCTTTGCATTTAAAAAAAGAACCGTATTACAACAATGTAAATCATAAGGAAGCATAAAAGCTATTGTAATATGGGTAAAGTTGCAGGCCTATATTCTAATTATACTTGAGACATTTTTAAGGGCCTAGTGAAGCTGTATTTCAAAGACTGTTTATTTTATTTTTAAAAATGAAGTGGAGATTTTAATTTCTTTGATTCTTTTATCTTCAGGGTTTTTACGGTCTAGAAATATTTCTTTTTCAGGCACGCTTGATAGAGTACTTAGCTTTTTTGATAAGCTCGCTAATGACAATTGTCTCTTTTTAACTATTAACATATAGTTTTCTGAATTATTTTTGTTTTCAAATAAATGATTTAGCTCAACTAGCGGAACGAACTGTATTTCATTTTCTATGAGGTACAGCAAGACGCGGAGCTCTAGTTCATCAAGGCTATCTATCAATCTATTTTTATAGTAACACTTTCCCATTTCTTTGTTAAAGACGATCCCATTAAAACGTAGTTGACCATTTTTGTTGTGTTTCTTAATGTAGAATGCGATAATAAATAGTATTAATAAAATCCCGATACCAATTCCTACAGATGCCCCGTTGATTTCTTTATAGAAAGGAAGTACAAACTCAGCTTGTTGCAATGGTTTGCCTAAAAAAGCGGTCAGATTAGCTTGAAACAACTTGTATCTGTGATTAGAATTAGAAATTTCATTTATGCATACCAATTCATTTTTCTTCGGGTCATAATATGCTTGCGTAGGGATAATGAGGTTTTTACCGATAAATTTTCGTACGGTATTTTGCTCAATATCAATTTCTAAAATATAACTATATTTATTCTGGGCCATCAAATACAGTTTACCATTAGCAGGAAAAGAGGTAAACTTTGTTTCGCTTAGAATACTAGAATCAAATTGGCCCATTTTATGCCATGTCATTGTGGGAAGATGTAATCTCCAAATGGTATTGTCGCACTTTTTATAATTTGGGAAATCATCAGGATCAGCTTCGTCTCCCGCAAAAACATATAGATTACTATTTACTTGATAACTGTAGAAACGGGCTCTAGGTTCTGGGGAATGGTCACCAAAAGTTTCTATTTGAGTCCAGTCTTTGTTTTTAGCATCGTATTTTGTTAGAATATTCTTGTAGGTAAAAAGGCCGTAGCCACCAAATAAATAAAGTTCGTTTTCATAAACAAATTTGGCAGACTGAAATTGATTTTGGAACAAAGGGGATGAATTACATGCTACGATGGAATCATTCCTAAATTCCACAACAGGACCTGAGCCATCATGCACTAAAAAAGTGCTTCCTTGCATCGAATAAGGTATGTATCTCGATAATTTTCCAGGATAGCGTGTGTGCTTGTATTCGCCCTTTGTCAGCGGAGATCCCATATATATTAGGGAGTCTTGTAAAATCAGGACTGATTTTCCCGTGTTAGCGTCTTGAAATAAAAGAGAATTTCCATCAAACTCAAGGTCCTGTGCTTGACAATAATTTGATACTATAAACAGGAAAGTAAAGTGTAGAAATCGCCGCATAAATAATTTTGAAAACAAATTGTGCTATCTAATTTTGTATTAGATGTGATACTAATAGGTCTTTAAGATACTGTATTAATGAATTACTTCTAACTTTATTTTAGATTAATTCGAAAGGAATATTTAATTATTTGTCTGACTCCATTTTAAAGTTAAATATCTCTTTTTTAATTTCTTGTACCATGTCAATATATTCTTTTTTTGATTCCTTGGAAAAGGGTATCGCAATTGGAGTTCTTCCTTTTAAAAATATTTTTATTTCATAACTTTTTTCATAATTGTGTCTTATTAATATTTAGTTTTCTAGTTTAATCATGTTTACTACTCATCAAAAACGAACTATAGATGCGTCATCTTTTTTTATATGTATTGATGTAGAATTAATAGTGAAACAGCGTTTCCGTTATATCCAGCAATTATCAAATCTATTTTTTCGGATAGTCATAAAAATTTATAAATTAGTTACATTTCAGCTTCTGTATTGTTGCCAAAATTTTCTTCAATCTGTTCTTTGTAATCTTTTACACTTTTACCCATTCCTATAGGAATTTCTAAATCTAAAGGGTTGTAAAAAATAAATTTTGTGTTTTCATAAATTGGGTAATGATAGATGTTTTCTTCTATCGTGTACCCCCTGTATTGCTCTTTTGACATCGTAATATTTTCTATTTATTTGTTAGTGAATAAAAAGCCGATAATATAATAACAGGAAAACAATAGTAGCCGAAGTTTTTTTCGTGGTAGTCTAACATCGTGTAGCAATTCCGATAGGCTGCATGGTGTATTTGATTCTATTTTTATTTCGATAAAATTCAATAAAATTTATCTGGCTGCTCAAAAAAATATGCGAAACCATAGTTTCGGGTGTTTTATAAAGTGTAAAATATTGATTATGTGAATTTTATAATAATTTAAAAAATTAGATTTTCTTATTGTAGTTCGTTAGTTTATAGCCGCTTGACTACTGTCTTAAGGTAAAACAATATAGGTTTTATACTGCTGTAGTCAATGTGAAGATTTTTTATAAAAAAGTAGGTTCAGTTTTTTAGAGTTTTAATTCTTAATTCTGCGTCAGTCTCCGCAATAGGTGCTATTTTGAGGATGTGTTTTTTTTGTGCCTTTTCGTGTATCCTAAATCATTGTTTTTAAAACTGCCTAAGTGCTTAATTAATTTATATTTGCATTTTTTTAAACAACTTGGTTTTCAAATAGGCGAATGACCGAAACCACAAAACAATACTACAATGATTACAGTTAACGATGTTTCAGTACAATTTGGTGGCACAACGCTTTTTAGTGATGTTTCCTTTGCTATCAATGAGAATGATAAAATTGCCATGATGGGTAAAAATGGAGCGGGAAAATCAACGCTTTTGAAGATAATAGCGGGACAAAGCAAACCTTCGACAGGAAATGTTTCTGCACCCAAAGATGCAGTAGTAGCTTATTTGCCACAGCATTTATTGACCACTGACGGAGCAACTGTTGTTGAAGAAGCCTCTAAAGCATTTGGGGAAATTTTTAGTATGAAATCGGAGATTGATGAAATCAATGAACAGCTTACGATTCGCACTGATTATGAAAGTGATGGATATATGAAATTGATAGAAAGGGTTTCTGACTTGAGCGAGAAATTTTATGCCATTGAAGAAGTGAATTATGAAGCCGAAATCGAAAAGATATTAATAGGTTTAGGTTTTGCACGTGAGGATTTTACGCGTCAAACATCTGAGTTTTCTGGTGGTTGGAGAATGCGAATTGAATTAGCAAAAATTCTTTTGCGAAAACCAGATTTAATTTTACTCGATGAGCCTACCAATCACATGGATATTGAAAGTATCCAATGGCTGGAAGACTTCTTAATCAATTCAGCAAAGGCAGTTGTGGTAATTTCCCATGATAGAGCTTTTGTTGATAATATTACAAATCGTACCATAGAAGTAACAATGGGCCGAATTTATGACTATAAAGCTAAATATTCTCATTATTTAGAACTGAGAAAAGACCGTCGCATGCACCAGCAAAAAGCATATGACGAGCAGCAAAAAATGATTGCAGACAATAGAGTTTTTATTGATCGTTTTAAAGGAACATTCTCTAAAACAGATGCCGTTCAATCTCGAGTTAAGATGTTAGATAAACTAGTAATAGTTGAAGTGGATGAAGTAGACACCTCAGCTTTAAAATTGAAATTTCCTGCTGCAATTCGTTCGGGACAATATCCTGTAATTGTTAAGGACCTTTCAAAAGCCTATGGTGATCATGTGGTTTTTAAGGATGCTAATATAGTTATCGAAAGAGGGCAAAAAGTAGCTTTCGTTGGGAAAAATGGGGAAGGTAAATCTACAATGATTAAAGCCATCATGAAACAAATCGAAATCAATGGCGGAAGTTTAGAAATTGGGCATAATGCCCAAATTGGTTATTTTGCTCAAAATCAAGCATCATTGTTAGATGAAAATGCTACAATATTTGAAACTATAGATGATATTGCTGTTGGTGATGTACGGACCAAAATCAAAGACATTTTAGGCGCTTTCATGTTTCACGGAGATGATGTGACTAAAAAGGTAAAAGTACTTTCAGGCGGAGAGAAAACACGTCTGGCAATGATTAAATTGTTGTTGGAGCCAGTTAACTTATTGATTCTGGATGAGCCTTCAAATCATCTAGACATGAAAACTAAGGATATTATCAAAGATGCTTTGCGTGATTTTGATGGCACTTTAATATTGGTTTCCCATGATAGGGATTTCTTAGACGGATTAGCAACTAAGGTTTTTGAATTTGGAAACAAGCGTGTAGTAGAGCATTTTGAAGATATTACAGGCTTCTTGGCAAACAAGAAAATGGAGAGTATGAGAGAGATTGAGAAATAGCAAGTTATAGTGTTTCAACTTTAATTGGAAGGAATTGATAAAAGAATAAAAAAGGCATATGCACTGAGCATATGTCTTTTTTGTTATTTTGCGGATTTTTTAAAAATTTAAGGTTTTGAAATATGTTTTTGTAAGTGTTTAGCGGTCTTTTCTAGGACTATTTATAACTGATATAAAATAGCTAAAGTGTTGTATGTAAATAAATTAAGTAGTTTAATTTCGTATCTTGTATTAAGATTTAAGTACAACAATTTAAATTATAAACCATGAAAAAGATAGTTATAAGCTTTTTGCTGCTAATGATAGGCTTATGGAGTTCTCCTGTATTTTCCCAAGTTGAGAACGAAGTTGTAGCTTTAGGTTTGCCAGGAGACAACCTCAATCTTTATGCTGTTTTGGATATTTTTCAAAATTCAAAGACAATAGAGGAATTTGAAAGACAACTGAACTTGCGAGATTCTAATGTAAATAATCTGGATTTGAATAATGACAATGCCGTAGATTATATTTCTGTGATTTCATATAATCAGGGACGTTTTCATTCTATCGTGCTTAGGGTTTCTGTTAATAGCAATCAATTTCAAGATGTTGCGGTTATAGAAGTAAGTAAGAATAGTGGTGGAAATGTTATTGTCCAGGTTATTGGAGACGAAGCTTTGTATGGAAAAGATTATGTTGTGGAGCCCTCTATACGTGAAGTTTCTGAAACCCCGAACCCAGCTTACCGCGGTAACCGCACAATTATCGTAAATAATAATGTCTACGGGAATGGGATCGTTTACGTATCAGACTGGCCTATTATCGGACTTTTGTTCTCCCCGTCATTTTCAATTTATGTTTCTCCATGGCATTGGGGGTATTATCCTGTGTATTGGAATCCGTGGAGACCAATTTTATATTATAATTATTGGACTTATCATAATCACTATTATACAAGTAATCGCTATCGCAGGACTTCTTACATACGATTCCCTTCGCACCACTCTTATTATTTAAATAGAAGGATTTCCTCAGCAGTTGTGATTAGAAATCGAAGAGACGGCACGTATAGAAGCACATACGGAGGTAGAGATTTTAGACGTCCCACCGTACCGCCTAGAGTTTCAAGAAGAGAAATAAGAAGGGAAAATAGTGAAACGAGAATGCAACAACAAGTACAGCCGTCAAGAAACCAAGATCGACAGCCTGCCAGACAACGAGTTCAGCCATCAACAAGAAATCAAGAGAGACAACGGGTACAACCGTCAACAAGTAGGCAAGAGAATCCATCGCCGAGACAACGACCGCAGTCTTCAAAAACACAGACGGCTCCACCACCGGCGCGGCAAACGAATCGTCAAATAAGGCAGTCCGCAAGACAGTCAACTAGGGAAACGAGGCAGTCTAATCGTTCTAATTAAAAAGAATGTCTTTTAGAAAAAATCGGGCTTGAGAAGATCAAACTATGCACTGTGTAAAGGGTGAATGCTTAGAGGTCAAAAAAAAATTACATCGTGGAGGCAGCTTTTTTTATATTCGAATTCCAGGAGGAAGTAATTCTTTATAAACTGGGTTTTTTTTAAAAAAGAGTACAATTTTTGGCAGTATCGGAACTACCTTTAATTTTCCTTCAATAGCAATTGACATAATTTCAGATAATAGGCAAGAAATAAATTCTTCATCGTCAAATTGATCGGGAGTATTAATTCTGGTTAAAAATATTTTTTTTTCCTGAAAAGAATATTCAACCGAAACTAATCCCTCTTCTACAGTAGTTTCAAACTGTCTTGCGAAAGTGTTGTCTGTGATTTCCATGTTGATAGATTATTCCACACAGGATATTTAAAATAGCTTTAATCTTGGTGGTAGTTATATGTAATTTTTATTATTGCGATCCATGTTATTTAGAACAATATTAACTAGTCTTATAAAATCTCTTTCTTTTCAATCTATGATCATCATTTTCCAATTTAGCGTCGATAAGAAATAGAGGACCACCGTTCCTTGAGTCAGTATTTTTGTTGATTGTAGTTGTCTTACTTTCCAAGGTTTCTAAAAAAAATCTTTTTAAACGAACCCTTAGTGCATTGTAATTGCTGTTTTCTGTCGACGAAACGACTTAGCAAATGTACGAATTTGATTTTCAATAGCAAATGAACTTTGGTACTGTCTCGATGTAACATCTAATTTATTAGTAAAGATCAGTCGATTGGTATGAAAACGAGCTGCTAATTTAGCGTTAAATATTCTTGCTAAGTCCTATAAATAAATCAAATCGGATGCGGTTCCGAGGTTGATATAGTTTCTAATAGAAAAAATAAAAGATCCTGTAAGACAGTCAAAAGTGGTTTTACTTCTACCTTGTGTCCTGTAGATAGTAATAATCATAATTTATTGGTAATATAAATTAGTAAACGAAGTTAGTGTCAATAAAAAAATTAATTTTATACGAAATTCAGTATACTAGGCAGGAAGCTGTTGTTAAATAGTTATAATAATTATGAGTAAAATAGCAGTTTATTTTATGCCGGGATTAGCAGCCAGTGCTACAATATTTGAGAGAATTGCATTGCCCGAAGATATTTTTGAAATTCATCTCCTGGAATGGGAAATTCCCTTGGCAAATGAATCGTTGGCTGATTATGCTCAGCGCATCGCGAAAAAGATCAGACACGAAAGCCCTGTTTTGATAGGAGTTTCGTTTGGCGGTATACTGGTGCAGGAAATGGCAAAGTACATTGATGCCAGAAAAGTAATTATCATTTCAAGCGTAAAAAGCAATTTGGAATTCCCCAGAAGACTGAAGATTGCCAAAGTGACTAAGGCATACAAGCTGATTCCGATGAGCTTAATTTTAAATTTGGAAAATTTGGCCAAATTTTCTTTCGGGGAAAAAATAAATCACCGATTGAAATTGTACGAAAAGTTTTTATCAGTTCGAGATATTGGCTATTTGCAATGGGCAGTAGAAAAAGTGGTTCTTTGGGATAGAGCTATTGCTGATGAAAGCGTTATTCACATTCATGGCGACATGGATGATGTTTTTCCGATGAGGTCTGTCAATGGTTGCATTGTTGTAAAAGGAGGTACCCACATTATGATTTTGAATAAGTACAAGTGGCTAAACGCCAACTTGCCTACTATTATATTGGACTCCAAAGAAACTGTGGACTAATTAGTGAGGATTATTATTAGTTAAAAATAATGAAAAAATATAAAAAACAATTTTAATTCTTGTGCTAGAACAAATTGTAAAAAACCCTGAAAATTTTCTGTTTTGGTTGAGGAACGATTAGTTAGACAATAGTTTACTAATTAAAAAAATTGACGAGGACAGTTCTTTTTCTCATTAGGCTGATGCCGTAAAAGCACAAGGAATTAACTATAAGATCTTAAAAATTCAGAACCCGTGTCTTAAAATGAAAAGTTGAATAACAACTGCAGTAAAAAATATTCAATAGAGATTTCTTTGAGCAGGTATTAATTTAAAAAGTATGAAAATGTCTATTCAAACAATAATTTTATTGATGTCTATAGGGCTAATTGCAGGAGTTCTGAGCGGATTAATAGGAATAGGAGGGGGAATAATAATGGTTCCACTTTTGTTGCTTATGGGATTTACGCAGCAGCAAGCTCAGGGAACAAGTTTAGCGGCTTTGTTACCTCCCGTTACTCTGTTGGCTGTAATCAATTATCATAAAGCAGGATTTGTCGATTGGCGTTATGCTATCATAATTTCTTTAGTTTTCATTGTTGGTGGCTTTTTTGGAAGTAAAATAGCTATTCATGTGGACCAGAAAACCTTAAAGAATATTTTTGCTGGCATTCTTGTAGTTATAGCCGGCTATTTGTTTCTGGAGAAATAGTTTTTGATCAAAAAAAATCCGCAATAGCGGATTTTTTTTTTTGGACTATGAAATTATATTTTTTTCATCTGACCTTTCATCATGGTGATCTGTTCTTTTAACATGCCTTGTTTGTCTAGTCTTTTTGCTTCATTCAATAAGGTTGTCGCTTCCAACTTTCTTCTTCTTGACATGGCTACTCCAGCAAGGTTCAATTTGGCAACAGCCAGATCCATATCCATGGATAAGCCTAATTCGATCGCTTTCTTGAAATATTTTTCAGCTTGATTGATGTTGGTTTGCGAAAGCATTATTCCGTGTAAGTAATTGAAGTATCCCTGTTGTTTTCTTACTAGCGCGGACTCTGGGTTTTTAATCCATGTCAACCATTTTTTTGCACCTTCAAAATCTTGTTTTCTTAGCTTTAAGAAAGCAAGTAGGATAAATTCGTTTTTAAAGTATAGGAAAATAGGAATGGAGGTTAATAATAAAAGGAAGATCCCATTACCAATATTGTTTTCCGTAAATTGCCAAATGCCAGTAAGTACTAAAAGTCCGGCGATAATAAGTTTGATATTCTTGTGGAACATAATGTGTGTGTATTTAAGATTGCAAAGATAGTAAAAGGAATTAAAAATATTTTTATAAAACTGCTTGCCAGAAAAAAAACTCTTTGTATATTTGCACTCGGTTTTAGAATAACAGTATTCAAAACAGAAAGACAATTAAATAAGATTTTAAAGATAAGAACCAATGAGCAAAAGAACGTTTCAACCATCGAAAAGGAAAAGAAGAAATAAGCACGGATTCATGGACAGAATGGAGACTCCGAATGGAAGAAAAGTTCTTGCTAGAAGAAGAGCTAAAGGAAGACATAAATTGACTGTTTCTTGCGAACCAAGACACAAAAAATAATGTTTGTATAAACATAAATAAGGCGTTACTTTTTTTAGTATCGCCTTTTTTTATATCTAATCGTTAAAAAAATAATTAATCATTAAAGCCAAAGGTTTAAAGTTCAGTAACTTTGGCCTTCTTGAAAGCAACTACACAACACAATAACTACTATAAAATGCCAAAAGATACCTCCATTAAATCAGTACTAATAATAGGCTCAGGTCCTATTGTTATTGGTCAAGCATGTGAATTTGATTATGCCGGATCACAATCTGCACGTTCCATTCGTGAAGAAGGAATTGAAGTTATTTTGATAAATTCAAATCCTGCTACAATAATGACCGACCCTTCAATGGCTGATCATATTTATTTGAAACCATTGACAACTAAATCGATAATTGAAATCCTAAAAGCACATCCTCAAATTGACGCGGTCCTGCCAACTATGGGTGGACAAACGGCTTTGAACTTGTGTCTAGAGGCTGATGAAAAAGGGATTTGGCAAGATTTTGGGGTAAAAATGATTGGTGTAGATGTTAATGCCATTAATATTACTGAAGACAGAGAGCAGTTCAAGCAATTGCTTAAGAAAATCGGAGTGCCCTCTGCGCCTGCAGAAATATGTACTTCTTACCTAAGAGGTAAAGAAATTGCACAGGAATTTGGTTTCCCGCTAGTAATCCGTCCTTCATTTACCTTAGGTGGAACTGGAGCTGCTATTGTATATAAAAAAGAAGATTTTGATACACTTTTAACCAGAGGTTTAGAAGCGTCGCCTATTCATGAAGTTTTGATTGATAAAGCTTTAATGGGTTGGAAAGAATACGAGTTGGAACTTTTGAGAGATAAAAATGATAATGTTGTTATTATTTGTTCTATCGAAAACATGGACCCAATGGGCATTCATACTGGGGATTCCATTACGGTGGCGCCCGCAATGACCTTGTCGGATACGACTTTCCAAAAAATGCGTGATATGGCGATTTTGATGATGCGTAGCATCGGAAATTTTGCTGGAGGTTGTAATGTACAGTTTGCGGTTTCGCCGGATGAAAAAGAAGATATCGTAGCGATTGAAATCAATCCTCGTGTGTCTCGTTCTTCTGCACTAGCATCTAAAGCAACGGGGTATCCAATCGCTAAGATCGCTACAAAATTGGCTTTAGGATATAACTTGGATGAATTGCAAAACCAAATTACCAAATCAACTTCTGCCTTATTCGAACCAACTTTGGATTATGTGATTGTGAAAATCCCGCGTTGGAACTTTGATAAATTTGAAGGGGCTGATAGAACGTTAGGTCTTCAAATGAAATCAGTAGGTGAGGTGATGGGAATTGGACGTTCGTTCCAAGAAGCCCTTCATAAAGCTACGCAGTCATTAGAAATAAAAAGAAATGGTCTGGGTGCTGATGGAAAAGGATATACAAACTACGAACAAATTATAGAGAAACTGACTTTTGCGAGTTGGGATCGTGTTTTTGTGATTTATGATGCGATTGCAATGGGAATTCCATTAAGCCGCATCCATGAAATTACTAAAATTGATATGTGGTTCTTGAAGCAGTATGAAGAACTTTATACTTTAGAGAAAGAAATATCCACTTATAAAGTAGATACTTTACCAAGAGAACTGTTGCTTGAAGCGAAACAAAAAGGATTTGCTGACAGACAAATTGCACACATGGTGGGTTGTTTAGAAAGTCAAGTGCATACTTTGCGTGTGGATATGAATATCAACCGGGTATTTAAATTAGTGGATACTTGTGCGGCGGAGTTCAAAGCTAAGACACCTTATTACTACTCTACTTTTGAAGCTGAAATTGAAAAAGCTGACGGAACTCGTTACGTAGATAACGAAAGTATTGTTACTGATAAAAAGAAAATAATTGTTCTTGGGTCAGGCCCAAATAGAATTGGTCAAGGTATCGAATTTGATTACTCCTGTGTTCACGGGGTGCTTGCCGCAAAAGAATGTGGTTATGAAACAATCATGATCAACTGTAATCCTGAAACGGTTTCTACTGATTTTGATACAGCTGATAAATTATACTTCGAACCTGTTTTTTGGGAGCATATCTACGATATTATCAAACATGAAAAACCAGAAGGTGTTATTGTACAATTAGGTGGTCAAACCGCTTTGAAATTAGCTGAAAAATTATCTAAATACGGTATAAAAATTATTGGAACTAGCTTTGACGCATTGGATTTAGCCGAAGACAGAGGGCGTTTCTCTGAGTTACTAACCGACTTAAAAATTCCTTTCCCACAGTTTGGAATTGCCGAAACTGCCGATGAAGCTTCTGCTTTGGCTGACACTTTAGACTTTCCTTTATTGATTCGTCCTTCCTATGTGTTGGGTGGTCAGGGAATGAAAATCGTAATCAACAAGCAAGAACTCGAAGAGCATGTTGTGAATCTATTAAAAACGATTCCTGGAAATAAATTACTTTTAGACCACTATCTTGATGGTGCGATAGAAGCAGAAGCTGATGCCATTTGCGACGGTGAAAATGTGTATATCATAGGGATTATGGAACACATCGAGCCTTGTGGAGTGCACTCTGGAGATAGTAATGCACTCTTGCCTCCTTTTAATTTAGGGGAACTAGTAATGCAGCAAATAAAAGATCACACTAAGAAAATCGCACTGGGTTTAAGAACTGTAGGTTTAATCAACGTTCAATTTGCTATTAAAGATGAGATTGTGTACATCATCGAAGCGAACCCTAGAGCTTCTAGAACAGTTCCTTTTATTGCGAAAGCGTACGGAGAACCTTATGTAAACTACGCTACGAAAGTAATGTTAGGTCACAATAAAGTAACTGACTTTAAATTCAATCCGCAATTAAAGGGATATGCTATTAAACAACCGGTTTTCTCTTTCAGTAAGTTCCACAATGTAAATAAAGCATTAGGACCAGAAATGAAATCAACAGGAGAAAGTATCTTGTTTATTGATGACTTGAAAGACGACCAATTCTATGAATTGTACTCTAGAAGAAAAATGTATTTGAGTAAGTAAAACTTGAATTTTATATTGAAAAAGCCCCGTTTGGGGCTTTTTTTGTTATGTTGTATTCAATAAAGAAACTAATTTTCATCTTCGCTACATCCTATCGGTGAGCCTGGTGGTGGTATTTTATGTAAAGTTGGCTTTGCTTTTTCTGGTGATTTCATTCTTTCTAAGGTGAGTAATAAATGTCCTTTGTAAGCAGTGTCCTTCGTCTTTTTTAATTGAGCGTTTGAATATTTTTGTAAATCATCTATTGCTTTAAGTAATTCAGATTTAGTAGCAAAAGAAGCGTCATCATTAACAGAAGCTGAGAGTAAATAAGTGAGCAGAAGCTGTTCGTTTTGCTGTTGGATCAGTTTTTGGAATCCTTCCAAACGCGGCGCTTTCCATGTTTTAGAGCTAAGTACATTGATCATATTATCAATCCCTAATCCATTATTTTTTGCTTGGAATTCTACTAATCTATTTAAACGATTAATATTAAATAAAAAGGACAATGGGATATCGGCTGCTGCTTCCGCTGCTGCTAGTGGATCGAATAAAAGTCCAGTTCTACGATTAAATAATTCCCTATTATAATCATAACCTGCAGGACGAGGAGGAATTAATTTTAAGATGTTTTCCGATATTTCCAATACTTTTGGATTTATACAATCTGTGATTGCAAGTAGTGCATTTAGTTCTTCTTCTTTAGTAACTGCGCGAGTTATCATTTGTCCATCTCCCTTGATGGCATAAGAATAATACAAGCCCCCTACTATTTTTGATACAGCTTCAATTTGGTAGCGATGAAGTAAATAAATGGGAACTAATACATCTTCTAACATTGCCATTGGTGCGCCTTTCCGGATATTTTTTTCTCCAAATTGTGATAATGCTTTTTCGCGAACTTTCATTGTATTTTTCAGTTCGGTTACAGGGTCTTTCCCGTTATCCCACAGATGTGCATTTGGATGCATACTGCCAGGATCACGTGCATCTCTATCTGAGATAAAAGTGAGCCCGTTTTTTGAGGCATCAGTAAGTAACTTATCAAGAGCGTTTGCTTCATCTGTTTCCTTTGGGAATTGTTGGTAGCCATACTGGATACTTATTTTGTCCCAATCACCAATTTCGTTAGTATATGCATTGCTAAGGTCAATTTCATTATTACTGTTTAAAGTAATCATCGGTGATGGATAGTCCATTACACTGGCTCGATCCTGTGAGCTTGCGATATAATTATGCATTATTCCGATTGTATGTCCCACTTCATGCGCTGCTAATTGCTTCAATCGTTGTAAAGCCATTTCTAGCATTTTATTATCACTAGTTAAGTCCCCATTTTCAAAAGGGGCAAGTAGTCCTTGTGCAATTAGATAATCTTGGCGAACCCTTAAGGAACCTAGACTTACATTGCCTTTTAAGATTTCACCGGTTCGGGGATCAACAACAGCATAGCCAAAACTCCAGCCCCTAGTAGCGCGATGTACCCAGTTTATCATATTGAAACGAAGATCCATGGGATCTGCATCTTCAGGTAAAATTTTGACCTGAAAAGCATTAATAAAACCCGCCGATTCAAAAGCCTGATTCCACCAACTTGCACCTTCCAATAAAGCACTTCGTATTGGTTCGGGTGTACCATTATCTAAATAATAAATGAGGGGTTTTATTGCTTCACTTTTTGCAGCAGATGGGTATTTCTTTTGTAATCGATGGCGAATAATGTATTTTTTTTCAATAGGTTCAGTAACGGGTGTACTATAATCAAAATAAGAATTGGTAATGTATGGAGAGCGAGCATCATATAATCTTGTCTTAAAATTATTGTCGGGCAATTGGACAAAAGAATGGTGCATTCGCAATGTAATTGCTTCGGGTACTGGTGTAACAGCAGTTACATAATTACCTGGCGTGCCATCTTTATTTACAAAAGTAACAGTTGTTTCGAATTCGGTATTTAGAGGGAAGTTTTTGGTGCGTTCAAGGTACATTGCGCTTCGTGTTGCATCAATCCCATAACTGCCTTGCTTAGTCTTTTGTAAAACATTGGAAACTTGCAAAGCATCCCGCAATAAAAAGTCAGTGGCATCAACTAAAACACTTCCATTACTTTCTGCTGCAACAGTAAATCCCCAAATAGTTGATTGGGCAAAGGATTGTTCAACGGCTCTTTTTTCCGCAGCATCACCAGCGACTGCACGAAAGGAATAATTAGGTTCGATCATTAGAACCTTGTTCCCCACTCGATTAAATTTCACAATGTACGTTGTACCCATTATCCCTCTGTCCAAACTGACGTCATTTGATCCCAAGCCAGCAGACAATGAAGTTTGATAAAGAATTTCTTCATTAAGTTTGTCTATTTGTAACCAAATTTTCCCAGTGCTTTCTTCCCAGAAAAAATTTAAAAAACCAATATTGGCTTTCATGCTTTTTGTCTTTTCCGGAATTGAATTTACGTTTTGTGCCTTTCCAAAAAATGGCAATAGGAGGAGGATTAAAATGAAACGTTGCATGAAAATTTTCATAAGAGTTAAGTTTTGATTTTGTAGTAATTCAAATTTGTTAAAGTTTCTTTTTGTTTTGAGACTCATTAAGTAATTTCTTTAAAACTGTTCAAGTTAGCCATTAAAAAAAGTCTAAATCGTGGGGCTTATCAATATCAAAATTATTACTTCTTAAGTTTTTCTTTAAAGAAATCGATAGTGCGGTTCCAAGATAAAGTTGCGGCTGCCTCATCGTATCTGGGAGTTGTATTGTTGTGAAAACCATGATTTACTGCGGGATAGAAAAAAGCGACATGTTCCACTTCGTTCTTTTTGAGTAAGTCTTCAAAAGCGGGCCAACCTTCATTTACTCGAGTGTCTAAACCGGCATAGTGTGCCATTATGGGCGTTTTTATTTGTTCGGCTTCCTCAGTAGTAGGTTGTCCGCCGTAATAGGGAACTGCTGCGCATAAATCAGGGATTCTGACCGTCATCATATTTGCAATCCAACCGCCAAAACAAAATCCCACTACACCAATGTGTCCATTACAATCTTTGTGTGATTTCAAGTATTCATAGGCTGCAATATAATCTTCGAGCATTTCTTCACGGCTGCGTTTTCTTTGTAATTCTCTTCCTGCATCATCATTTCCGGGATAACCGCCCAGCGGTGATAAAGCATCGGGTGCCAAAGTGATGAATCCTTCTACGGCGCCTCTTCGACCCACATCTTCAATATAGGGATTCAATCCACGGTTCTCATGTACCACGATTATTCCAGGTAGTTTCTTTTTGGTTCCCGTGGGTAGCGATAGAAGCCCTTTAATTTGTCCACCGCCTTTAGGGGAATCGTATGTAATATATTCTGATTTTAGCCTTGGATCCCCGGGTTTTATTAAAATGGAGTCCAGGTAATTAGGAGTCATAAAGCTAAGAAGTGATGGAAGCGTGAGTGTTCCTACTGCAAACAGCGATAACTTCTCGATGAATTGCCTTCTTTCAATTTTATTATGCGCGTAGTCATCATATAAGTCAAATACTTCCTGACTGATATCTTCTTTGGTTAGTTTTTTCATATTGGTTATTTCTGATTATATAATGTCTATCAAATATAAGTCTTTAGCCTTAAAAATTTATTCTCATATGGGAATGTTTAATTCCGACTTCCACAAAAGGGGCATCGTATATTTCGAATCCTAAGTTTAAATAAAAGGGCACGGCATTCTCTCTAGAGTGACAAACAACCTTTTCAATCCCTTTGGACTTACAGAAAGACAATAATTCATTGACCAGTAATGTACCTATTCCTATTCCCTGCTGTTTGGTCTCGACCGCCATTTGCATTAATTGAGTATTTGTTTGTTCCGGGTTCAATGGAACCAAAACCACACAGCCAATTACAATATCGTTTTCAAGGGCTACAAAGTGCCAAGATTTTTCATCGTGCATTTCCCAAGCATGATCTGGAATGCCTATAGGGTGCAATAAAATTTTGTTGCGCAATTCCCTTTCCATTTCGTAGAGGGGACTCTTTGTGTCAATTAATTGTATCGAGATCATTAGTTTTTTTTATTTCTTCTTAATAATTTTTTTGAAAAGTGAAACGATAGCCAAGGCTACTGTACCGCCAATTAGGCCTACTATAAATTCTTTTAGTACATCACCTAAGCTTATGCCGTTGAGAAAATGATGCAATGGTTCGATATTATGAACAAATATTCCACCAGCTACTAATAATAAAGCTATTGTCCCAACAAAGGCTAAAACTTTAATGACCTTTGGTAAAGCCTGAATTAATACTCCTCCTATAAATTTCGTTGTAGTATTGTTTCTTTTTCTTAGTGCCAATCCTAGATCGTCCATTCTTACAATAATAGCTACGATTCCGTAGACGCCTATAGTTGCTATAAAAGCAATAAATGTTACTACAATAACTTGGTTTAAAATGGGTTTGCCTAAAACGGTACCTAATGCTATTATCACGATTTCTACAGATAATATAAAGTCAGTTACAACAGCTGATTTTATTTTTTCTTTTTCAAGTAGTAAGACTTCCGCTTCTGTCAGAGGTTTTGTATCTATTCTCTTTTCTGAGTGATGATGTGGGACTAAGTATTCGTGTATCTTTTCAGCACCTTCATAGGCAAGATAAATAGCGCCAACCACAAGTATAAATGTGATAACCAAAGGTGCAATGGCACTTAATAGAAATGCTAATGGCAGAATCATTAATTTATTTAACAAGGAGCCTTTCGTAATTGCCCATAAAACTGGGATTTCTCTTGAAGAAACAAATCCAGAAGCTTTCTCAGCATTAACAGCTAAGTCATCACCTAAGATTCCGGCTGTTTTTTTTGTGGCAACTTTACTCATAACAGCAACGTCATCCATAAGTGCTGCAATATCATCTAATAGGGCAAAAAATCCTGAGGCCATGTATTTATTTCTTTTTTTGTTTGTAATTCTTTTTTCGAATGCTATCTAAGTAAGCCGAGTTTCTTTAATAAAAAACACAAATGTCTGACAGTTCTTTTCTTTTTATATCTGGAACCCAACATTGATCGGCAGGATAACCCACAGGAATCAATAAAAACGGTTTTTCATTTTCGGGACGACTTAAGATTTTGCTTATGAAGTTCATTGGGCTAGGAGTATGGGTCAATGCTACTAATCCCGCATTGTGAATCGCTGCCAGTAAAATTCCTGTCGCCAAGCCTACGCTTTCCTGAACGTAGTAATTGTTTTTCTTTTTTCCTTCGGCACTAAATTCATATATGCATCTAAAGACGATTATCAAATATGGAGCAGTTTCTAAAAAGGGTTTTTGCCAGTCTGTCCCCAATGGTTTCAAATCTTCTAGCCAATCATTCGACATGCGGGAATTGTAACTTTCCAGTTCCTCTTCTTCGGCAGCGATGCGTATTTGTTTTTTGACCTCTGGGTTTGAAACCACACAAAAAGTCCAGGGTTGTTTGTGAGCGCCAGAAGGAGCTGTGGATGCCGTTTTTATCAAGTTCTCGATTACTTCGCGCGGAATCGCTATATCAGAAAATTCTCGAACAGAGCGGCGGTTGTCCATAAAATCATAAAAGAATTTGGAACGTTGTAGTAGATCCTCATCAGTCAATATAGGTTTGCTATAAGCGATATATGGATAGTCTTCGATGTATTTTTTGTTTGGCATTTCGAATCAATTTTAGTACTATTCGTAAAACCAAATGTAATTAAAATTTTTCTTGTTAATGCTAACTTTTGTGCGACCGAATATAAGATTGCAGAAGAAGTGTTATTAGTGACTTTACATTAGGGTAATTGAGTCTTCCTGAAATTGAAATTGTATTTTAGGAATAAGTGCTTTTGCGCGTATAGTAGACAAAAAATGAGATAAGCAAAAAAAATCCTTTGAGCATGATTTTTTGATTTAGATATAATAAGTATTTTTTTTTAGTTTCCATTCGCGAAAGTTTTTTATATTATCTATGATTAGTGGGACGCGATAGTTTAGAATCACGACGAGATGTTTTCAGCGGCCAAATGTCTTTTGTACCAATTAGTAGCTAAATCAGCAACTTCCATCAACTTTCCGGGCTCCTCAAAAAGATGGCTTGCTCCGGGAACAATTTTCATCTCTTTCACTGAGCGCAATTCGTCAAAGGCCATTTTGTTCATTTCTATTACGGGAACGTCCATCCCGCCGACAATTAATAAAGTGGGTGAGGTTACCTGATGCAAGGCGCTTAATGCCAAGTCGGGTCTGCCACCGCGCGATACCACAGCTTTTATTGTGTCTCTGAAATAGGCCGCCGCCCGAAGTGCCGATGCCGCTCCAGTGCTCGCTCCGAAGTATCCAATAGGCAAACCTTTCACTTCATCATAACTCATAAGCCATTCGGTAGTTTCTATCAATCGACTAACTAATAAATCAATGTTGAATCTGTTTTCGAAAATTTGGTCCTCTTTCTCTGTAAGGAGATCGAATAATAGGGTGCCAATGTTTTGCTTTTGAATTAATTCGGCAACCATTCTGTTTCTAGTGCTGAATCTGCTGCTACCGCTTCCATGGGAAAAAACAACAATGCCGGTTGCGTTTTCTGGAATTACTAGATCTCCTTTCAAAGTGACGGAAGTTAACGGGATTTCTATTTCTAATTTCTTCATCTTGGAAGGGCTTAAATAATTATGTTTTATTCAATTGGGTCGGTGACGCTCAGCATCTCCATTACTTCATCATCTTGCACCTGATAAAAATGCTCGTAAAAGCCACCCACCCCCCTAAAACTTTTGGAGGCAATCAGATAGATAAATTCATCGGTATTTCGCTCGAATTTCTTCAGGCTGTCATAGGGTAAAACAGGAACTGCAACAATAATTTTAGCAGGATTTTTTTTTCGCAATATCGCGATGCTTAAAAGTAGTGTGTTTCCAGTTGCTATTCCATCATCTACAATGATGACATTCTTGCCTTCAATAGCAATGGGTTTGCTGTTGCCTCTATATAGCTTGTATTTTTCCTGTAGCAATTCTCTTAGCCTAATGGTTTCCTTTTCTATGTATTCTTTTGGCACATCGGGGTGTTCGTCAACTATATTAAATTCTAAGGATACTGCACCAATAGCAAACTCTTTATTAGAAGGATGACCTATTTTTTTAGAGAGGACAATATCTAAGGGAAGATGCAGTCTTTTTGCAATTTCATGACCAATAGGCACGCCCCCTCTGGGTATGGCAAGAATAACAGTATTACTGTCTTGATATTTCTTTAATTTCTCAGAAAGCAGATAACCGGCTTCCATTCTATCCTTTAAGATTTCGTTATACATGACTCTAAGTTTGTTTAATAATAAACCAAATATTACCACAAATATACTGATTAACAATTACTTACAAAATAAATGTCTGGAAAAAGTTAGAGTCTTTTATACAATATATGTTTTATACAAAGCAGAAGTTATTCTTACAAAGTATGATTTTGCTGTTCCAATATTTTTTTAACATCCGCAGTTACAATATAAGTCGCCACGATAACTAGATTGTAGCAAGAGGGGGAAAAGGCAAGGAGGGCTAGAATCTTATTTTTTAGAAAAATTATGTAAGGAAGTTTCATGTTAAATTGAAAAAGAACCGGAAAAAAACATTTGTTGCTGACATTTTATAATAAATAATTGGTTCTAAAGATAGTAGGAACGACCAATTTTGAAGGAGCGATCGTTTGAATCACCTGACATAAAAAAAGCTGTTCTATCCCTTTTAAACTAAAAAATAATATTAGAAAGGGCGTTCCTGAAGGAATAATTGTTTCGATCGTTTGTGATTTTTATGTAATTTTACTTTTCTTCTAATAATCAATAAATGGCATTGTTAAGAAAAATAAATCAAAAGGCAAAAGCAGACGAAAATACCGGTTTCGGCACAAATGCTAATAGTTATGGCGGGCGTTTCATCAATAAAAACGGTACAGCCAACATCGAAAAACGGGAGATGCATGTGTTGCATCGCATCAGCTGCTATCATACAATGATAGATATGCCAATCTTGTGATTCATGTTAATTATTTTATGTTTTTATGTGGGAATCAATTTTGTATTTGCCAGTATTTATTATGGAATAGGAATAGAGCATCTTGATGGAATTGCAAGTTCCGACAGTGAATGGAGCAAATTTGGACAGGCCTATTTTTTTAGTACCCAAACCTTTACCACTGTTGGGTATGGGCACATCAGCCCTACCGGCTTTTTAACTAGTTCACTCTTGTCCGCTGAGGCTTTGATAGGGTTGTTGAGTTTTGCAATCGCAACGGGTTTGTTCTTCGGAAGGTTCAGCAGACCTACCGCATTTTTGAAATTTTCACATAATGCGGTCGTTGGGCCTTATGGCGATATCAGCGGTCTAATGATCCGATAGACCCCATTCACAAACACTAATTTTACAGATGCCGAGGCTAAAATTACTCTTGGTATGAGCGTTGAGGAAAACGGTAAATTGGTAAATAAATTTTATACCTTAGAATTAGAATTAGAGAAAATTAATGCTCTTTCACTAAGTTGGACTTTGGTACACCCCATTACAGAAGACAGCCCACTATTTCAATTCACCAAAGATGATTTTGCCAATAACAATGGAGAAATTATCGTTTTTGTAAAAACCTTTGATGACATGTTCAGTAATAGCGTTGCTATTCGTGCTTCTTATACTTTTGATGAGGTTATTTATGGCGCTAAATTTGAGCCGATGCACACAAGAAGTTTTGACAATTCCAAAACTATTTTAAATTTGGATAAATTGAATCCATATGACGAGGTCTCCTTATAAGAGTTTGATATTTTTGTTCTTTTTTGTTGTAGCGTAAAATACACGAAATGAGTTGTTTATTTAAAATATTGAATTGTTTTAACATCCTAAGTCTCTTTAATTTTGTTTTAATTAAGGATAACAACAATCACCTTCAATTATTTCAACTTTATACGTTAATTTAATTTACATTTGTTTAATAAATTATTACAAAATATGAACAATGTAAAAAATGTGTTTAGCATAAAAGATCTTGAAAATCTTTCAGGCATAAAAGCACATACAATACGAATATGGGAGAAGAGATACAATGTACTGCAGCCCATGCGTACAGATACCAATATTAGATTGTATGATTTAGCTAGCTTGCAAAAACTTTTAAACATCACATTATTACATGAATATGGATATAAGATTTCTAAAATAGCATCCTATTCTGAAGATAAAATACCTTTACTTGTTAGAGAAATAATATCCTCAAAAAACGCCAAAAGTCACGCTATTAGTGCTTTTAAAATGGCAATGATGAATTATGATGAGGAATTGTTTCTCAGTACTTACAATTGGTTAATTGCTGAAAAGTCTTTTAAGGAGATCTTCTATCAGGTCTTTATTCCTCTGCTAGAAGAGTTGGGTTTGTTATGGCAAACAGATACGATTACGCCGGCGCACGAGCATTTCATGAGTTGCTTAATTAAGCAGAAGTTATTGACAAATACGGAAAAACTCCAGATGTTAAAGCGTACAAAGTTTGATACGGTGTTTGTTCTTTCGCTTCCCATGAACGAAATACATGAATTAGGCTTAATGTATTTGAATTATGAGATTTTATTACATGGCTACAAGACCATATATCTTGGTGAAAGTATGCCAATTGATAATTTGAAAGATTTAAAAAAACATTTCCCTTCTATAGTATTTGTTTCATATCTTACCGTTCAACCAGAAAAAGACATGGTTAACTATTACGTAGGGCAAATGGCAGAAGAGCTTCTTGATGATAACACTGAATTGTGGTATTTAGGGAGGTTAACCGAGTTTATTGAAAGAGAAGGTCTATCAGATAAAATCTCCGTTTTTGATTCTGTTTCAGAATTAGTGGGAAAACTATAGCTTTTGTTTAAACAATTATTATATTTGCTAGACAAATGAAAAATAAAATTACAATCATAGGTTCAGGGTTTTCAGCATTGTCTGCTTCATGCTATTTAGCAAAAAGTGGTTATGAGGTAAGCGTTTTCGAGAAGAATGGATCGATAGGAGGAAGAGCCCGTCAACTGAAGAAAGAAGGGTTCACATTCGATATGGGGCCCAGCTGGTACTGGATGCCAGATGTTTTTGATCGGTTTTTTGCTGATTTCGGTAAGAAAACATCCGACTATTATGAGCTTATTAAATTATCGCCAGCCTACAGGGTTTATTTTGGTGAGAATGAATTTATTTCTATTGCTGATAATTTGGCAGAAATTGAAGCAACCTTTGAATCGATAGAAAAAGGAAGCGGTAAGGTGCTGAATGAGTTCATAACGGAGGCCAAAAGTAATTATGATATTGCTATTAAAGATTTAGTTTATCGCCCTGGCGTCTCTCCATTAGAGCTTGTAACTTTAGAAACAACCAAAAAAATAGGACAGTTTTTTAGTAATATAAGTCGTGACGTTCGAAAAAAGTTTAAAAACGAAAAGCTAATCCAGATTTTGGAATTTCCTGTATTGTTTCTAGGAGCAAAACCTTCAGATACTCCTTCGTTTTATAGTTTTATGAATTATGCTGATTTTGGTTTAGGCACTTGGCATCCCAAAACGGGGATGTTTGATGTAGTTCATGCAATGGAAAGTCTAGCGAGAGAATTGGGTGTCGTTTTTCATACGAATTCAAATATTGAGAAGATAATTGTTGAAAATAATACAGCAAAGGCTATTGTCGTTAATGGAGAAACCATATTCTCTGATATAATTTTAAGTGGGGCTGATTATCATCATACAGAAACTTTATTAGATGTGAAACACCGAGTATATTCTGAAGAATACTGGGACAGCCGCGTATTTGCTCCTTCATCATTATTGTTTTACGTAGGTTTTGACAAAAAAATAGAAAATATCTCGCATCATGCTTTGTTTTTTGATGTTGATTTTTATCAGCACGCTAAAGATATTTATGATGTTCCGCAATGGCCTAAGGAGCCTTTGTTTTACGCTAATTTTCCTTCTTTAACTGATAAAACGGCAGCTCCAGAAGGTATGGAGTCTGGATTTTTTCTTATTCCGTTAGCTCCTGGAATAAATGATACTGAGGAGTTGCGGGAAGAGTATTTCAATAAAATAATTGATCGATTTGAAAGCTTAACGCAACAAAGCATCAAAAATAATATTATCTTTAAAGAATCGTTTTGTAAAAATGATTTTGTGGAAGAATATAATTCTTACAAAGGAAATGCATATGGAATGGCAAATACTTTAATGCAAACTGCTTTTTTAAGACCTAAATTAAAAAGTAAAAAAGTGGAAAATTTATATTTTACAGGGCAATTAACTGTCCCTGGACCAGGAGTTCCGCCTGCATTAATATCAGGAAAATTAGTGTCAGATTTGATAAAAAAGCAATTTTTAGAACAATAACTATGAAGCAATTATTCGACGACGTATCTTTCAAATGCAGTAAAATAGTCACTAAAAACTATAGCACTTCGTTCTCGTTGGCAGTGTATATGCTTTCGCCAACTATTAGAGATGCCATTTATAGTATATATGGTTTTGTGCGTTTCGCAGATGAAATTGTTGATTCATTTCATGGATACGACAAAGAAAATTTAATAAATGATTTCGAAAAAGAGTATTATAAAGGTATAGATAGAGGTATAAGTTTGAATCCTATTTTGAATTCGTTCCAGCAAACGGTAAAAAAATATAACATTAGCGATGATATGGTTCAATCTTTTTTGAAAAGCATGAAGCTAGATTTAATTAAATCAGATTACGACAGTAAAGCCGAATATGACGATTATATTTATGGCTCAGCCGATGTTGTAGGTTTGATGTGTCTCAAGGTTTTTGTGAATGGAAATGATCAACAATATAACCTGTTAAAAGCAGAAGCTATGCGTTTAGGGTCAGCTTTTCAGAAGGTTAATTTTTTGCGTGATCTTAAGGATGATAATTTGATCTTAAACAGGAATTATTTTCCAGGAGTAGACCTTAACTCATTTGATGAAAGTGCTAAAGATAAGATCATAACTGAAATTGAAGAAGACTTTAGAGTGGCATATCAGGGAATATTGAAACTTCCTATCGAAGCCAAATTTGGTGTCTATACCGCATTTGTATACTATAAAAAGCTTTTGAAAAAACTAGAAGACACTCCTTGTCATGAAATTGGAAATGAAAGGATTCGCGTTTCTAATTATACCAAAGCAGGATTGCTAGCTCAGTCTTTCGTAACCTACAAGTTGAGGTTAGTATAAAAGCAGCACTTATTTTTAGAATGTATTTTTATAAATAAATTAAATGATTTCCTTTTTAATATTTTTAAGCGTTTTCCTTACGATGGAATGTGTGACTTGGATTACACATAAATATTTAATGCATGGATCGATGTGGTATTTTCATGCTGATCACCACCAACCAAAGTATGACAACGTTTTTGAAAGAAACGATATCTTTTTTGTCATTTTTGCACTACCAAGTATCGTGCTTTTTTACTTTGGAGCACAAGGGGGAATGAGCTATCTGTTTTTCATTGGACTTGGCATCACATTCTACGGTTTTTGTTATTTCATAATACATGATGTCTTGATTCATCAGCGATTTAAGTGGTTTAAAAAAACCAATAATAAGTACTTAATAGGATTGCGTAAAGCACATAAGGTGCATCATAAACATATGGGCAAAGAGGACGGAGAGTGTTTCGGGATGTTATTTGTTCCTTTTAAATATTATAAAATATAAACAGTACTTCATGTGATGCCCGGACAAAAGGCGGCGCGGAAGATGCTCTTACGCTTTTTTATTTCTGAAAAAAGGTAATCCTCTACTAAAGAGGTCTCCACTATTATCCTTCAAGTAATCATAAGTGCGCAGCCACTTACGTTAAAAAATAAAATATAAGAAAAATGAAAATATACAAAAAAGAAAGCGTGCAACACGTAAATGCTAGTTTAGAGGAATGTTGGACATTTTTTTCCAATCCAAAGAATTTACAGAAAATTACACCCGAAGAAATGGGTTTCGAAATCACTGATTTCGATGAAAAATCGATGTATGCAGGGCAAATTATACAGTACAGGGTTTCACCTCTTTTAGGCTTGAAATTATCGTGGGTAAGCGAAATCACTTTTGTGAAGGACAAAAGTTATTTTGTCGATGAACAACTTTCCGGACCTTATGCTCTGTGGCACCACAAACACTTTTTTGAAGCCACTGCGACCGGCACTAAAATGACCGATGTAGTGCACTACGCCTTACCTTTGGGCTTCATCGGACAAATAATGAATACGCTGGTTGTTAAAAATAAATTAAAAAGTATTTTTGAACACAGACGTGTCACAGTGGATAAAATGTTTAATACTAAATAATGATCAAACAAGAAGTAACTTTTTTTTGGTTCAGACGCGATTTACGACTCGATGATAATGTAGGGTTATTTCGAGCTTTGCAGTCACAGTATCCAGTGATACCCGTGTTTGTTTTTGATGATCTGATTTTAGATAGTTTGGCAAAAAATGACCCTAGAGTCAGTTTTATCTATGAATCCCTTTCGAAAATAAATAGCAAACTACAAGAGACAGGAAATTCTCTTTTGATAAAAAAGGGGAAAACTATTGACGTTTGGGAGTTACTTATTCAAGAATACGATGTTAAGGAGGTATTCTTCAATAAAGATTACGAGCCATATGCAGTGCATCGTGACACAGCGATTTGTGAATTACTGAAAGTAAAGAACATTAGCTGTCATACTTTTAAAGACCAAGTCGTCTTTGAAGAAAAAGAAATAACTAAAGCAGACGGGCTACCGTACACTGTCTATACGCCCTATAAAAACAAATGGTTAGATAAATATAAGTCAGTTATGCCAGTGGAGGAATTTGATAATAAAGCTGTCTCTTCTAATTTCTATAAAAGCGATTTTGATTTTCCAACTTTGAAGCAAATAGGTTTTGAAGAAAGTCTTATCAAAGTAAAGGCGCACAACTTAAAACATATTTCTGACTATCAGGATGTAAGAGATTATCCTGCTTTGGATCAAACCTCTTATCTTTCACCGCATCTTCGTTTTGGAACAGTCAGCATTCGAAAATTAGTCAACTGGGCATTTCATAAGAATGATGTTTTTTTAAGCGAATTGATTTGGAAAGAGTTTTTTATGCAAATTTTGTTTAGCTTCCCCAAAGTCCTTACTAACAACTTTAAATCAGCATACGACGGAATTCAGTGGCGAAATGATGAGGAAGATTTCAAGCGTTGGTGTAGTGGAACTACTGGATATCCCATGGTTGACGCGGGAATGCGACAGCTTAATGAGACGGGTTATATGCACAATAGAGTGCGTATGGTAGTTGCTAGCTTCCTCTGCAAGCATTTATTAATACAGTGGCAGTGGGGTGAAGCTTATTTTGCCGAAAAATTACTAGATTACGACATGTCAGCAAATGTAGGGAACTGGCAGTGGGCAGCAGGCACTGGCTGTGATGCGGCACCCTATTTTAGGGTTTTTAATCCAGAGATCCAGCAGAAGAAATTTGATAAAAATGGTATCTATATTAGGCAGTGGATCAAGGAGTTTGATTTGGGTTACGGAGAGCCTATGGTAGAACACGCTATGGCTAGAAACAGAGCAATTGCAACTTACAAAGAAGGAATAATAAAATGAATCTAGTAAAAATAGTGAGGCTGCGTACTCTCTTTTTAATGTTGTAGTATTTTAGTGTAGATACATGCCTGAGGTGTAATTGGTTTCGATCTAGTGGATGTTACTTGCTAGGTTGCTTAATAAAGTGGATGTATGTTTTTAAATAAACTAGTTTATCAATCTATGCAACATTCCCTTAAAAAGGAAACCATGAAAAGGAAGGACAGAGTACCAATAAAGTTTGCCCCAAATGCCCCTTGGTTTGAAAGTTGCGGATTGGTATAAGACGTTGTTGATAATTTTAAATTCCAGCCAAGCCTCTCCAGGTAATTTCATCTCGGCGAACAAAATCAATTTTCCCTCTTCTTTATTAGCATATAATACACGCCAGAAATCTAAAGCATCACCTGCATGGATATCTTTTTTATTGGTTCGCCCTCTGCGAGAGCCTACACCACCGGAAAGTTTGTCTATAAAGCCCCGTAATTCCCACAGCCAATCTCCGTAATACCAACCTGTATCGCCGCCAATCGACCAGATTTTGTTTAAAGTATGTTCACGGTCTATTATTCCCATTTTTCTTCTGTCTATGAAGCAATCCTTTTTCGGGATTTTTAGATATTCAGACATATTGGTATTAAAGCGTCCGCTAACTAGGGAATCTTTCCAGCTAGATGCTACTTTATCTTCACTCACCTTAATTAAAGCTCGTGATAAAGCTTTTTCGTAAGTCATGGGTTTTACTTGTAATAACTCATTTATTCGAGGGTCTCTACAGACCACTTCAACTTTCATGCTGCTAACCAGTGCAGTTGCTAATTTATAAGATGTTGAAGTTACAAAATACAACCAATAAGAAGATAATTTAGGTGTCATGATAGGAACTGTAAAAATCCACCGTTTTAGGTTTTTTGCTTTTGCATAACCTAATAACATTTCCTTGTAGCTGAGAATGTCAGGTCCGCCAATGTCGAAGTTTTGATTGTACGTAAGTGGGTTAAGTAATGATTTAGACAAAAAATCCAACACATCGTTTATAGCGATTGGTTGGCATTTTGTATTTAACCATTTTGGAGTAATCATTAGAGGGAGTTTGTTGACTAAGTCCCTAATGATTTCAAACGAAGCACTTCCCGATCCAACTATGATACCTGCTCTAAGTGCGGTCATAGCGTAGTTTCCTGAGTTTAGGATATCCTCTACTTTTTTTCTAGATGACAAATGTTTTGAAAGAGATTTGTCATTTACAATGCCGGTCAGATAGATTACTTGTTTTGCTTTAGTTTCATTTATTCGCTGAACAAAATTATTCGCTGAACTGCTTTCTAATTTATCATAGTTGCCTGATGAGCTAGACATAGAATGAATTAGGTAGTAAGCGGCATCAATATCTACCGGTATGGCTGGCATGCTTTCTTGATCAAGAAAATCGACTTCTATTACTTCAATATGTTTTTCAAATTCTTTTGGGATGTAAAATCTATTCTTATCCCTTACACAACAGATGACTTCGTGACCTTGCGCTACCAAAATAGGTAGCAGCCGTTTCCCGATGTAACCTGTTGCGCCTGTTAAGAGAATTTTCATAGTTAGCTTTTAGTAAATCCTTAAAGTTAGCTAAATTTATTTGAAATTAGACTGATAAATTCTTTTCTAGTTGTGTCTTTTTCGAATGCACCGTTAAAAGAAGAAGTGGTAGTCACTGAATTTTGTTTTTGAATTCCTCGCATTTGCATACACATATGTTGCGCTTCAATAACAACTGCAACGCCGAGGGGGTTAAGTGCTTCTTGAATACAGTCCTTTATTTGATCCGTTAATCTTTCTTGTACTTGCATTCTTCTTGCAAAAGCATCTACTATTCGGGGAATTTTGCTTAGTCCTACTATTTGGCCATTTGGAATGTATGCTACATGTGCTTTTCCAAAGAAAGGCAACATATGATGTTCACACATAGAGTATACCTCGATATCCTTTACTACTATCATTTGTTTATGATCCTCTGTAAACAGAGCTGATTTTAGTATTTCTAATGGATCTAATCCGTATCCATGGGTGAGGTATTGCATTGCTTTGGCGACCCTTTCTGGAGTTTTCTCCAGTCCTTCTCTATTAACATCTTCTCCTAAATCAGCTATTATTGTTTTATAGTTGTCTGCAAGTGAGGCCGTTAATTCTTCGTCATATTGTTCGATTTTTTCGTAACTTCTTGTTTCTCTGGTTATCATTTGAATTTGGATTATATTTTGTTTTTAAATCTTAAATGAAACTATACCGTAGTCCATTTCAAAAACTTGTCCAGATATGGATTTTGCTTTTTCTGAAATTAAGAAATTAGCCATCTCTGCTACTTCTTGAGGTTTTAGGTAGTTTTTCATTGGGTGGCGTTCCACCATGTTTTCTTTCATTCTATCATTTCTCAAAATACCTGCCGAGAGTGAGGTCTCAGTAATTGTGGGTGCAATTGCATTTACACGCACTACTGATGCTAATTCTGCTCCTAACGACTTCACTAAGCCTTCTATACCTGCTTTTGCTGTAGCAATACTTGCGTGAAACGGCATTCCTAACTTTACTGCCACTGTACTAAACAATACAATAGAAGGGTCAGTTCCTTTTTTTAGAACAGCTAAGTATTTCTGAATCGTTTTAACCGCACCTATAACATTGATTTCAAAATCATTTCTAAAATCCTCAATGCTTAAACTTCCAATGGGTTTTAAGTTAATTGAGCCTGGGCAGTAAATTAACGTATCAATGTATTCTATTGTAGGAAGTTCATCCTTTAAAACATCTAATTGATAGTGGGTTAAATTGGGATGAGAAACCTCTGGAGCATTTCTACTTATATTGTGAACTAAGTTGTTCTCTAATTGCTGTAACAAAATCGCATTTCCTATTCCTTTGCTTCCGCCAATAATTACAATGTTTTTCATGTTTTTTATTTAATCGGTTTATATAATCTATCGTTTCGAAATTTTATTGTTGTTGATTTGTCTTTGCATGCTGCATTTAAATCTTCCTTCTGCAAAATTCCTTAACTTTTCGTGTTTTGTTTTTCTTCCCTGAACTCGTTTACGCCACATTCTGAAGCTCGATGGTTTCATTTCTGTACGCATTAGGTCAATAACTTCCTGTTCTTTTAAACCAAACTGTAATGCTATCGCTTCGAATGTGGTCCTGTCTTCCCAGGCCATTTCTATAATTCTATCTTTGTCTAAATCTGTTAGTTCTTTTTTCAATTAGGTATGGTATTTTTTATATTCGTTGACCACAATTTTGGCTTTCAAATCAAACATTAGATTATACAATCCAAAAAAGGTTCTGTTCATATAGATGAAATGCTTTGAACCACGATTTCCATTCATTTTTCTTAGATTGGTATCTTTTGTAAAACGCTCTCCTAATTTGGCTATGTCTTCAAAAAACGTCTCGTCAGAAAAATCGAAGGACTCCTCCTGAAAAGGTTTGGTAAATAGCGAAAGCAAGTCATAGAATAACTCCGTGAAGTAGCTAATTTCTTGTTTTGTATCATCAGTACGTAAAATTTCTAATTCAAATAATTTTGAATTAAATATTTTTGGGTCATTAATTACTTTTTTGTCAATCAACTCAAAATAGGGTTTGTAAAAATCGTTTGGAATCTGCTTCATGCAGCCAAAATCCAAGGCTACTAATTTGTCCTCTTTATCAACCAAGAAGTTTCCGGGATGTGGATCAGCGTGAACTTTTTTAAGAACATGGATTTGGTACATATAAAAGTCCCAAAGTGCTTGGCCAACTTTGCGAGCCTTTTCCTGATCAGTATTGATTTTTGTAAATTCTGAAAGATGTACTCCTGTCATCCAATCCATCGTGATAATCTTTTCAGATGAAAACTCGGGATAGTATTCTGGAAACACCAGATTTTCTATTTTTTTGCATGCAGTGACAACTTCGATACTTTGCTTCATTTCGAGCAAATAATCGGTCTCTTCAATTAATTTGTCTTCTACTTCTTTGAAATATTTATCAGAATCTTGCCCTTGAAGATTAAACATTCTGATAGCGATTGGCTTAACCATTGCTAAGTCAGATGAAATGCTGTCGGCAACTCCGGGATACTGGATTTTTACAGCCAGTTTTTTATTGTTTTTTACAGCAAGGTGTACTTGACCTATGCTGGCTGCATTTACAGAATTGGCGTTAAATTCGTCAAACACTTCATAAGGAGTTTTTCCTAAGTTTGTTTTAAAAGTTTTCAGCACTAATGGTGCTGAAAGAGGTGGGACTGAAAACTGTGAAAGAGAAAATTTTTCTACGTAAGCTTGAGGCAAAAAGCTTTTGTCCATACTTAACATTTGTGCCACCTTTAATGCACTTCCCTTGAGGCTGCTTAGTCCGTCATAAATATCTTCTGCATTGTCTACGTCTAGTTTATCACGAGTCAAGTCTGAATTGACCATTTTTCCTCCATAATATTTAATATAATTGACGCCAATCTTCGCACCAGTTTGCACCAGTTTGCTAGCCCTTTCAATTTTAGATGTTGGTATATAATCTATTGTTTTCATTATTTTTTTTGTGTTTTTTCTTTAAAGAGAAATTTTCCGAAGTCGATTAAACTATTAATAGGTGCTGCACTTATTAATTCGAAACTTAGCTTTACTGACTTCTCAATATAAATATCAGTTTTTTCAAAAGCGGGAGATTCGTCATCTAACCAAAATTTTAGTGTAAATAAAAATTGTATCCAAGCGCTTTCTTGAATTGCTTTTTCTTGAATTTCTTGTGCTTGCTCTTGACTGATACGGTAGTCATCTGTTAAGATTTCTCCTATATAATCCTTAAAGTTTTTTCTGAATCCAGTGAGTTGTTTTAAATTCTTCAGTTGATCACTAAATTGCTGTACGTGCATTGAAACATAGCTTCTATTAGCGGTTAGTAGTTCGAAAAATGTAAAATAAAAACTCAACAATTTGCTTTTCATGTCATAGTTGGCATAGTTGTCGTCTTTATTAAGTAACGCGATGGTTTTTTCAAAAAACATCTTGAAGATTTCTTTCTCGATACTTTCAATCGTTCCAAAGAAAGTATAAAATTCTACTTCCGTAAAATCGTTTAATTTTGCAAAGAGATATACTGATTTTGGCTTTTCACCATTTTCTAATGTATAATTCATATACATAGAGACTATATTTTCCTTGGTAATTTTATTTTTCTTAGTCGCCATTTTTAGTACTTTTAATATTAGAGTGTAAAGGTAGTGAATGTTTAACAAAACATCTGTAATGTTAAACAAAAATTTAAGTAGTATATTTGTATAAGTATGCACAATGAAAAAAGCGAAGTATCATGAAAAAAAATGTCTTAATAACTGGAGGTTCCGGTTTCGTAGGGAAACACCTAACCCGAGTATTGATAGATAGCGGTTATACCGTTTCCATTTTGAGTAGAAGCAAACGAGCGGATACCGCTGATATCTTTTATTACACTTGGGATATACAAAATCAGCTTATCGAAGAGGAGGCTGTACTGAAAGCGGATTACGTTATTCATCTTGCGGGTGCTAATATAGCGGAAGAACGATGGTCCAAAAAAAGGAAAGAGATCGTTATTAATAGTAGAAAACAATCAACTGAATTGATCTTATCCGTCGTTAAAAAGCATAATAAAAAATTAGAAGCTTTTATTTCTGCATCAGGAATCGGTATCTACGGAGCAGTAAACGGAGAAGCAGTTTGTAATGAAAACTCAAGGCCTGCTAGTGATTTTTTGGGTACGGTTTGTCAAATGTGGGAGGCTGCTGCAGACCAATTTGCTCAAGTAGGAATCCGCACTGTAAAAGTTCGTACCGGTTTAGTACTAGGTAAGAATGACGGTTTTTTGAATAAACTGACACCTATTTTTAAGTTACGACTAGGCTCTGCAATAGGTTCAGGCAAGCAATACATGCCTTGGATCTACGTTGAAGACTTATGTGGTATTTACCTTGAAGCACTAAAGAATCCAAATATGAGTGGTGCCTTTAACGCGGCAATCAATGACAATACTACTAATGATAGTTTTTCTAAAACATTAGCTAAGGTTTACGGCTATTCTATATGGCTGCCTAACGTACCTTCCTTTTTATTGAAATTAGTGATGGGGGAAATGTCTAAGTTGGTTCTGAGTGGAAGGAGAGTCTCTTCGGAAAAGATTCAAGGTGTAGGATTTCATTTTAAGCATACAGATTTAGAGGATACGCTCAAAATTTGTTTATCAAAATAGCATTATTGAAAAATTGAGTAAACGGTCACAGTTACTTTTTTAGATATTTTGCTTCTTACAATAAATGGTACTTCGATATTAAAATCATCAGTATTCAGTGTAAAATTTGTTATAAGTTCCAATCCTTTGGGATCTTTTTTAATTTTCGCAGCCACACGTATGTTTTTTGACTTTCCGTGGATAGTTATTTTTCCTCTGATGTAGTAATTCTTGGAGCTGAGTTCTAAATCTTTTAAATCAAAATTTTCAATTATACCTTTGAATGTTGCCTTAGGATACTGATCACTTTCGAGATAATGTTTATTAAAATGCTCTTCCATCAACTCTCGTTTAAAGCGAAATTGCTTAATCGAAGTCATGAATGAGATTGTTCCTTTTTTCGAGTTCAAAATACAGTTTAGTCTTTCATTTTTGGCCTCTACGGGTTCAAAAAAGGGGATGGACGCTTCAAAATTAATAATGCCATTTGTGGTCATCATTTTTTCTTGTGCGTCAATTGTAATTGAAAGAAATAATAAAAGTAAGAGTAGAATACGTTTCATATGCAATCTGAATTGTACTATTTAAAGTTACGATAATTATTTCAATACGTATTGATTGATAAGAAATTATACATAAATAAACTAAGATCAAAAGTGATGTTTTTCAGTCCTTTTGATTTCTATCGAGTATTTTTAATCTGATAGACAGTAATTAACTTATCTGGACTAATACATTATATTTTTTCAAGATTTCTAAAGTTTCTTTCGAGCTGTAATTGAAGTTTTCTTCGTGGCGGTCTTTCTCTTTTTTCAGTGAAATCTGTTTTATACAGTTAATAAAGCGGCGTAGTTCCTCTGAGTCGGATAGTACAAGTCCTGGCACTCTTGCATTTGTTCCGTCCTTGTCTTTTGAAACCATCGTGAAATAAGAAGAATTGCAATGGTTTATTCTTCCAGTTTGTATATTTTCGGATTCAACACGAATACCTATAATCATGGAACTTTTCCCCACATAATTCACGCTTGCTTTCATGGTAACTAATTCTCCTACTTCAATAGGTCTTAAAAAGTCTACCGTATCAACAGATGCAGTTACACAGTAATTCCCTGAAAACTTTGAACCGCAGGCGAAAGCAATCTGGTCCATTAAGGAAAGAATATAACCACCATGTATTTTACCACTGAAATTGGTATGAGAGGGTAACATCAACTCTGAGATAGTGATATTTGAGGATGCAACTGTTTTGTATATAGCATTCATGCTTACTTTTTTTGAAATGGTGAGTCTTCTTTTTTTACTCCAATTATGTAATATTTGGTGTCGCCCCACCAAGGAAATGTCTTGTAGCGTTCAATATAAGATAATTTTACATAGCGTCCTTCTAATTCTTTCAGGTCTGAGGTTACTTTTTTGTCCTTGTCCAATACAGAAAACGCGAAAATTTGGGCACCTGAAATTCCTTGACTTAATTCCCCTTCCCAAGTTTTGAAAACCACACCTTTATAACTAAATTTTATTAATTGTCCAGAGCGAACCCCTTCGCTATAAGTGGCATAATAAACAAAAACGAAATAACAGGTTGTCGACAATATGATAACAGTAGCTAGAATTCCTAAAAATTTTCTCATCAGCTATTTTAATTTAGTAGTTGGTTTTCGTCTTTTTCAGCTCTAGATAGTATTTTTTCAGGCAGTGACTTTTTTGCCTTAGCGCCCATTTTTTTTAATTTTTCGACGCTTGTAATTAAATTCCCTTTTCCTTCTACTAGTTTATTCATAGCGGCACTGTATTCTGTTTTGCTTTCGTCAATTTTCTTTCCTATTTTTATTAGGTCAGAGACGAAACCTTCAAATTTATCGTACAAAGCACCTGCTTGGCGGGCTATTTCAAATGCGTTTTCTTGTTGTTTTTGGTTTGCCCACATGCTGTCAATGGTTCGTAAGGTGGCTAATAAAGTAGCTGGAGTAACAATTACAATGTTTTTTTCGAATGCTTTGTTGTACAAGGAAGTGTCTTCATTTAGTGCCATTGCAAAGGCCGGTTCGATAGGAATAAAAAGCAATACAAAATCAGGACTTTCTATTTGGTACAAATCCTGATAATTTTTATTTCCTAACTGCTCTACATGACGTTTTATAGAATTCACATGTTCTTTTAGATAACCGTTTTTCAGGTCGTCGTCTTCCTCGTTGATGTATTTTTCATAGGCAGTCAAAGACACTTTTGAATCGACAATCATTTTTTTGCCATCAGGTAAGTTGATGACTACATCTGGAAAAACACGGTTTCCTTCCTCTGTTGTGAAGCTTTGTTGTACTTCATATTCTCGGCCTTTTTCCAAACCAGATTTTTCAAGTACGCGCTCTAGGACTAGTTCACCCCAATTTCCTTGCATCTTACTATCTCCTTTTAGTGCTTTCGTTAGATTAAGAGTTTCCTTGCTCATCTGGATGTTCATTTCACGTAATCCTAGAATCTGTTGGCGCAAAGCCGCATGATAATCAATACTTTCCTTATGGGTGTCTTCGACTTTCTTTTCGAACAAATGAATCTTATCTTGCAAAGGTGTCAAGATGTTTTTCATGTTTTCTTTGTTCTGTTCAGTGAATTTATTTGACTTTTCGTCTAAAATCTTGTTAGCTAAATTTTCGAATTCTTTGGTAAATTTCTCTTGAAGTTTTTCTACTTCGCCTTTTTGTTCCTTGTTGCGTTCCCAGAGATTTTCAAAGTCAACCTCTTTTTTTGAAAGTTGAATTGCTAGGCTTTCTTTTTCATTCCGGATAATTTCTTTATCTGAATTAATGTTGTCCAATTGTTTTTCGAAAACTGTTTTATCATTTAAAAATTGCTCTTTCAGTTGATTAAATTGGTAGTTTAGAGCAATTATCTTTTCTTCGAGACTAATTTTTTCGGATTGAAAGCGAGCAGCAAAAAGCAGTTTTCCAATAAAAGCACCTATGGCAAGGGCGGTGATAAAAAGGAATAAAAACGGAAGCATGTTCGACATGAAGTAGATTTTTTACGAGTAGTAAAAGTAACAAAAGATGGCTGAGATTCCTAAAAAATGATATCCGACAATTTAAAAATGTATTTTTGCACAAAACTGTATAATTAGTATGTCCCATCAGCACTTTATCCTCCACAAACCATACGGTTATCTAAGCCAATTTATTTACGAATTGAAAAGGAAAAAGAAACTACTAGGTGAATTGTACGATTTTCCGATAGGGACAATGGCTATTGGACGTCTAGACGAAGACTCAGAAGGCTTATTGCTGTTGACCACAGATGGAATGATGAGCGAAATCATTCGTTCTAAAAAAGTGGATAAAGAATATTATGTTCAGGTAGACGGTGTCATTAACCAGGAAGCAATTGATAGATTGAAAATGGGAGTGGAAATAGGTTTTAACGGCAGCAAATACATTACTAAGCGCTGTGCAGCATCTCTAATTGACGGAGTCCCAAATTTTGGGCTAAGAGGTAAAAAAATTCGTGATGAACGTCATGGTCCAACTTCCTGGGCATCGATTACGGTTAATGAAGGCAAGTTTAGGCAAATCAGGAAAATGACTGCTGCGGTTGGTTTCCCAACCCTAAGGTTAGTTCGTGTACGAATAGGAAGTGTATTGTTAGATAATTTGAAATCAGGGGAAGTGATGGAAGTTCGTAATTTTCAAGTCGAAATTTAATGGACTGTATTCAGTCTATTTTTCTCTCAATCTTTAAATAAATAAAAAATGTTGAACATTGTTTTGGTTGAGCCAGAAATACCAAATAATACTGGGAATATAGGTCGATTGTGTGTAGGCACCGAAAGCCGACTGCACCTAGTACATCCCTTTGGGTTTGTGATTAATGATAAAAATTTGAAACGTTCTGGCTTGGATTATTGGGTACATCTGGATGTTACGGAGTATCAAAATGTTGCCGAGTGGGTTGAACAAATTCCAGATACTTCAAGAGTTTTTCTTATGAGCTCCCATGCAGATAAGTCCTATTTAGAAATTGAATTTCAAGATGAAGATTGGTTAGTTTTTGGAAAAGAAAGTAAAGGATTAAGTGAGGTTGTATTATCTCAATTTGAGAATCATTTAAAGATTCCAATGTCAGCCAACATCCGTAGTTTCAACATAGCTAATTCTGTCGCTTTTGTTATTGGCGAAGCCAAAAGACAGATTGCGGTAAAAAGCACCTTAAAAAAGGGGGAGTTGCTGAACTTTGAAGTTAAGAAATTATAAACTTTCCTTTTTGACTATCAAAGACAATATGTTCATCCTTGAATAAAGTATTGAAACTTCCCTTAGAAATAAAATTACAAGGTTCGTCTTGAACGACAGCTTCTGGAGTCATTATGATCATTTCGTCGCTAAGCTGGATCGCCATGTCGATGTCATGCGTTGAAAACAGAATGCATTTTTGCGTTTCTTGAGTGAGTTTTTTTAAGAGTTTAAACAAGGCTACTTTGTGTAATAAATCCAAATGGGTAGTGGGTTCATCCAAAATAATAAGCGGAGTGTCTTGAGCTAGAGCTCTTGCAACCAAAACCTTTTGTAATTGTCCATCACTGATTTCATAATGTTTTTTGGTAGCCAGATTACTTATTTGAGTCAGTTCCATAGCTTCGTTAATTTTTGTAATATCCAATTCTGTCAACTTCCCGAGCCAGTTTGTATAAGGTTGTCGTCCTAATGCAATGAGCTCAAAAACGGTTAGGTTACTTGGAGGTAATTTTTCGGTTAGAACGACACTAAGATTTTGTGCTAAGCTTAGGGAATCCATTTTATGAATGTTTTGGCCATCAAGTAAAACGGTTCCAGCCAGTGTTTTTTGGATTCCCGTTAAGGTTCTCAGCAAAGTTGACTTTCCTATTCCGTTCGCACCAATCAAAGAAATGAGTTTTCCTTTTTCTAGGGTTAAATTAATACCCGAAGAAATAAGGATGTTCTCTTTTTTATTGGAATAACCAATACTAATATCAGAAGCTTTTAAGATTATCTTTTCCCCCATTATCCTATCATTTTCTTTTTTCGAATTAACAACCAAATGACTATTGGTGCTCCAAAAATGGAGGTTACGGCATTGATGGGTAATGTTATATCACCACCTGGAACTTGTGAAATACTATCACAGATCAACATGATGCTCGCTCCAAAAAGTAAGGTACTCCAAAATAATACAAGGTGATTACTAGTCTGGAAAATTAATTTAGCTATGTGGGGAACTGCAAGACCTATAAATGCGATTGGGCCCGCAAATGCGGTAATGCTTCCCGCTAAAATACTGGTAGCAAATATGATGATAAGCCTCGATTTTTTATAGTTCAAACCCAGACTACGAGCGTAATTTTCTCCGAGTAACAAAGCGTTCAAAGGCTTTATACTAAAAAGGCTCAAAAGCAAACCTATCAGTACATAGATAAATAAAATCAGTATCGATGTCCACGATAAATTACCTAAATTACCTAATGACCAGAAAGTGAATTTTTGTAGTTGTTCTGCGGTGCTGAAATAGCTTAAAGTCCCCACGATAGCACTTGTTAAACTCCCAAACATAAGGCCTACAATCAAGATAGCCATAGTGTCGCGTAATCGGTAGGAAACCACTAAAACAGCCATTAAAACTAAAAAGCTGCCTAAACTCGAAGCCAAAACTACTCCGTAAGATGATAATAGAAGGGAAGCTACTGATTCTGGAAGGAATGCTGCTCCTAGAATAATCATTGCAACACCGAGACTGGCGCCTGAACTTAGCCCCAGAACATAAGGCCCCGCCAATGGGTTCCTGAATAAAGTTTGCATTAATAAACCACTAATTGATAGTCCCATTCCCACTAAAACTGCGGCAATTGCCTTGGGCAATCTGTAATTAACGATGATGTATTGCCAAGTTTCTTTGCTAGAAGTTCCGCCAGTAAGGCTGCTAAGTACTTCTTTTGTGGGAATTGAAACGGACCCTAAGCTGATATTTACTAAAAACAAAAAAATCACTCCAATGGTTAGGATTATGAAAAGAACGGTATTTCGTTTAGTATGATTCAATTTATTGTAATTTCTGAAAGAAAAAAAGCTTGTGATTTGGTAATAACTCGGGATGAAATATTTTAATCAAATCTTTCAACACCCAGTCGGGACGGGTTGGCGACCACTCAAAATATAAAATCCCTCCCTTTGCCCCTTTGTTTAAGGCATACGAATATACTTTTTTATTTTTAAATGAATCAAATTGCGCATAATGTGGGTTGCTATCACTCATTTGCTTCAATGAAGAGAAATCTCCGGGGGCAATCCAGAATTCTGCTTTCTGTGCCTTTTCCAATACTACCTCAAATGGAAGAGAAAGCCCGCCAGTTCCCTTGGTATCTGCCCATAAATAATGGGCATGGGCGTCTTTTAAAAATAGGGATGCCCAACTTTCGCCTTGTGGGACATACCACTGGTCTTGAAACATAGCTCCACTGAGTATTGTGGGTTTTTCCGTAGCCTTTTTGGCTAAAGCCAAAGTAATCTTGTATTCTTTTTCGATTTCAGAAAAAATCGAATTTGCTTTATAATCTAAACCATATAATGCGCCGAAAAACTTAATCCATTCCGCTTTTCCAAGTGGAGATTGTTCTGTCCAATCGCCATTAAAGATCACTTTTAAACCACTTTTTTGTAAGATGTCTAAAGAGGGATTGCTGTTGCTTAGGCCAAAGCCTACAATCGCGTCGGGTTCCATGTCTATTAAAACTTCGGTGTTGAGGTTTTCGTTTTTCCCGACTTCTCTAACTTTTCCTGCCTCAATTCTTTTTCTGGTTTCCTCGGATGAAATATAATCAGTATTCGGAAAGCCGATCAAAGTGTTTTCGACGCCTAACATTTCCAACGAGGGAATATGAGTAGTGGAGGTTACCACAATCGTTTTTATTGGAATGGGAATAATAGTGAAATGCATTAAACTGTCCGGAATGATTGCGTTTTTTTGTTTCAAAACATAACTGAAAGTTTCTTTTGCCTCGGGCCAAGGATTGGTAATTTTAACGATGGAATAGCCTTTATGCTTGTAAATCTCAAAACCTGTTGCATACTGGATTTCATTTTTGGAAGAAGTTGCATTGGCAGTAGAAACTTCTTTTTTCTGTTTGCACCCAAATGCAAAAAGGATATATAATAGTAGGGTGAATTTTAAAGATGCTGATTTCATAAAATGATTTTCAAGTCTTGCAAAGGTATATTTAATCCTTTTTAAAAATCAAATATTATTTTTTATTCGCAGGATAAAGTTATATTTGCATCCGTATTAAGGTTGCTGTTTTTGATATTAAAGACAAGCATTAAAAGGGAAGTGAGTGATTGAAATAGGAAGATTTAAAATCTTTCAGAAATCAAAAATCTTGCGCTGTACCCGCAACTGTAAGCTAAGAAGCTTGTTGTTATCTACAAACCATTGTCTGCTGCAGCAGATGAGAAGGTAAACAACAAGACGCAAGCCAGGAGACCTGCCTACTACGATGTATATCAAACTTTCGGGAAAAAAGGTTTGGGTATGGGCTATTTCATACTTTTCTCCCATTTTTAGTCATGTGACAATAAACAATTGTTACTAAAAATGTTTTATTAAAATGAACAACAAAATCGTTCGTATTAGTGCGTTATGCGTGCTAATGACTTCTTGTGCTTTTGCGCAACAAAAAGAAAAAAAATCTACTCTCAATGAGTTGAGTGAGGTGGTGATTTCTGATTCTAAATTTGCTTTGAAAAAAGAAAAATCAGGGAAAATTATCGTAAAAATTACTGCTGAGGAATTAGCTAAAAGATCAGGACAATCTCTTGCCACTGTTTTGAATTCAGTTGCTGGGATGGAAATTAACGGGAATCAAAGTAGTGCTGGTAAAAACTTAGGATATTATATCCGCGGTGGGCGTAATCGTCAAACATTGATCATTATTGATGGAATTCCAGTTAATGATGCTTCGGGAATTAATATCGAATATGATTTGCGCTTGATTCCTGTGGAGCAAGTCGAAAGTATTGAGATTATGAAAGGTGCAGCTAGCACTTTATATGGTTCAGGTGCAGCCGCAGGAGTCATTAACATCAACTTGAAAAATGCCGGAAAGAAAGCAATTGCTGGAAATGCGTACATGAGCATTGGTACACAAACTACCACTGACCGGGTAAATTATCTTCCACAGGATTATAACCAGGGACTTTCTATTAGCGGTAATGTCGAAAAATTTAATTATTATGCTTCTTTAAATAGTGCCGAAACAACTGGTATATCGGAAGCTATTGTTCCAAAATCTACTGCATTTGAAGCGGATCGTTTTTCCCGAATTAATTCATTAGTTAAACTGGGCTTTATCCCAACAAAAAAGTTGAGCCTTGATTTCTTCGCTAATTACGATAAGCTTAAAAATGATTTTGATGGTACATTTGATAACTTCAATAATCCTGACACGCCATTAAACACTTCAAGTTCGGAGCAATTGCGTTTAGGTTTTTCACCTAAGTATAAATATAATAAAGGAGAATTTATATTGAATTTAAGCTTGAACAATGTCCAAAGAAATTATAATATGTTCAATATTTATTCGGATGCTGTAGACGTAAGCGATTATAAATCAAGAAATGTAAATGTAGATGGTTTTAATAAATATTCGTTCAGTAAGCAGTTTTTCATAGTAGTAGGAACTCAATTCCAGTTTCAAGAGATGGAGTCAAAAACTCCTTATGATGCTATTGCTCCCGAAAATGCCAAATTTAACACTGTTGACCCTTATTTGACGGCTGTTTATAATTCTGATTTTGGTCTAAATCTTAATGTTGGTATTAGAGATAATTTACATAGTGTGTACGGTGATCATGTTGTGTATAATGTGAATCCGTCATTCTCTTTTTCTGAATTACCATTGAAAGTGATGGCTTCCTATAGTACGGCATACATCACACCAAGTTTATATCAATTGTATTCACCTTATGGGAATTTAGATTTAACACCTGAAGAAAATAGTACTGTAGAGGCTGGTTTTGAAGCGGCTTTATTAGATAAAAAATTAACTTTTAATGTAGTTGCTTTTCATAGAGAAGAGAAGAACTCAATAGGGTTTTACACTGATCCAATAACCTATGCATCAAATTATATTAATATAGAAGGGAATAATAACGCAAAGGGAGTTGAAACGATGGTTTCTTATGCTTTTTTAAAAGAATTAAAAGTGAATGGAAATTATACTTTTACGCAGGTTGAAGCTCCTTTGAGTCGTTTGATTCCAAAACATAAAGCCAACGTTTCATTGGATTATCAGCCTGTGTCCCGTGCTTTTTTCAACCTAAATTATCAATATGTGGACCAGAGAAAAGACGCTTTCTTTGATGGGGGGACTTTTGCCACCACATCTGTTGTCTTGGAATCTTATCAATTGTTTAATGCAACCGCTAAGTACGATTTAATCAAAAACAGAATGAGTATATTTCTAGCGGTTAACAATATCTTAAACGAAGCATTTGTAGAATCTGTAGGATACAGTACAAGAGGTAGAAACCTTAAAATTGGGTTGAACCTTAGTTTTTAAGCTATTAATTTATTCCATAAAAAAAGAGGCTTTCAGTGATGAAAGCCTCTTTTTTGTTTAGAAAAATTGAATTATTTCAATGCCTTTAAAAGCCCTTCGGGTGCTTTCTCAATATACATTTGGTTTTGTATTCCATTTATTTTCTTTGAATCATTCAGAAATTCAAGTTCAATTCCAGGAGTTGCCCGTGTCATTTTGCCTACTCCTGAAATTTTTCCAATAGCAGTATTTAACAAAGGTTCGTTAGTTTCTCCAAGTACTCCTAATGTGTTTATGTATTCTAGTTGTTTCTCTGTTGGGATTAATCCACTTTGATAATCTCCAAAACCATCTGAATTTACAATTTTTAGCACAAGAGGCTGCATAGCATAGCGATGGTTCGGATTGCGGTTATTTTTTTCAAAAGTAGGAGAGTCGTATAAGGTAACAGAACCCACGTTTTTCCCTACAGTCACATCTCCTATTTGTACCACGTTAATGTGTGGTTTTAATCCGTTTATCACTAATTCACTTGCTGATGCGGTATTGCTTGATGTTAAAATATAAACCGTGCTCATATTGACACTGTTGATACTTGTGCTTCCCATCTTGTCGGTAAATAAATTATTTAAGGAAGCGGGATTGTTGGCCTCGTAAAACGATTGTATTTTTTCATTCCATTGTTGTTTTGCAAAAACTTGTCCCGTAAAAGACCCTGTAATCATACTGGCTAATCGAGTAGCTGTTTGAACAGAACCACCACCATTGTATCTTAAATCAAGAACTAAATCGGTAATTCCTTGTGACTTGAAAGTCCCAAAAGCATCATTAAGTTGGGTGTCGTAATCAGAATAAAAGCCATTGTACATTAAATAACCAATTTTGTGCGAACCAGAGATGATTACTTTGTCAATTAAAATTGGGTTTTCTGCTAAGACTGTTTTTGTCAATGCGACTGATTTTCCATTAGGAGTAAAAGCTCCCCCGTCGATATCAGCTAGGTTTAAAGTGTAGTCGTTATTGGACCCTAACAATAAATCTACATAATTATAGCGGTCAAGTTGTTTCCCATTTACGCCATAAAAAACATCGCCACGATGAATGTCTTTAGTTGATGCATTTGAGTTTGGAACTATATAACGTACCCATCCAATTACTTCGTCAGAATTAGATGATTTAAGGCTTAGTTGAAACTCTACTCCATTATTATTTGTATTTCCTTGAAGTTGTCCTTCTAATTCTAAATAATCGGATACGATCCAGCTGAAACGGTCAATTGATTTGTCTACTCTCAATGCGTCAAACAAGTCTTCTGGAGCAGGATAACCGGTCAGGAAAACATTAAGTTGGTCTTGATTAGCGAAACGATCATCAGATAAATTGGGTACATCTGCTTGCCATAAATAGTATTGATTTAATCCTTTCCAGATAAAATCCTGGACTTCCAGATTTATCGGAGCCGCTAAGTCATCTTGATCTTGACAACTCTGAAAGCTTAAAGCAGCTAAAAATAATAAAAGAGTAAATTTGAATGTTGTTTTCATATTTGGGGTTTAATCTGTATATTAACGTAAAAATACTGCCTTTAGTTTTAATTTTTAATTTTTTAACAAAAAATATACTTGTTTGGATCGTTATTATAAAGTAAAAAGCTTCATATTGAAAAAGTTAATAATATAAATACAATGACAGATAATAAATATTGGCATAGAAAGTGCTACACAGATTAAAGAACAAAAAAAAATTCAAATTTATAATTAATAAAAAAGATAATGAAGTTAAAAATGCGACAAAACCTAAGAAAAAGTAAGTTCAGCTTGAGTAAAAAGCTTCTAATCACATTAGTAGCTGTCTTATTTTCTAGCCCGTTTTTTGCTCAAAACATTTTCGATAAATTCGATGGGGAAGACGATGTCACTTCCATAGTAGTCAATAAAAAAATGTTTGAGCTTATGAGTAAGCTTAAAGTTGACGCTTCGGATAAAGAAACGCAGCAATATATGAACCTGATAAAAAAGTTAGATGATTTAAAAGTTTTTACTTCTAGTAGTTCAAAGGTCACAAGTGAAATGAAATCTGCCGCCGATAAGTATGTGAAAACAGCTGGTTTAGAAGAGCTAACGAGCGTAAATGATAGTGGTAATAACATTAAGATATTGGTGAAGTCGGGTGCAAATGATTCTGAGATTAAAGAGCTTTTGATGTTTATTGAGCCGGTGAATAGTGGTAATCAAACGGTTTTAATGTCTTTGACCGGCAGCTTTGATTTGGATGAAATTTCGATTCTAACCGATAAGATGAGAATTCCAGGTGGGGAAGAGCTAAAGAAAGCGACCAAAAGAAAATAATAAAAGCTGTTTTTCTACTATAAAAATCAGTGCATCCTATTGCGGAATTTAGACAGTGCGTAAATTTGAAAGCGATTTTTTAGTGTGCGGTATTCTTTTGTGCGTGTGTTTTAAATCGAGACGAAATACGGTTGTCAATCAAGCAAAATACTGCTTTACATTTTTTTGATAAAGTGAATATTTTAGCTTTTAAGTTATCTAAAAAAAGATCAATTTGTATCAGAAGCTGCGAAAACGGATGCTATTCTAAAGAAGCTAAAGTACCAAAATCTAATGAAGCACAGGTCTGAAAAGCAGAGTGCATCGATTAGTTTAGAGTGTCCTGACTAGCATATTGATGCGATCATTTTACTTACTAGCAGAAAAGAAATTGGCTTTGTCGTCATGCGAGTTTGAGAAAAAGATAGGAACGCCACAAGCATCATGACTATGGTTTCTGTTTTAAGAGAATCTAAAATTGATTTAGGGAAGTTAAAGCCATTTATATTGGAACTAGACTGTTTTTTTTAGGCACTATCGTGTACTTAATATTTTAATTTACCAATATAATTAAGTTGTTATAGAAACATTTTAAAAAGATGTTTTTTAGATGAATTACTTTTTAAAATATATAGGATAGAAAATAGTGTCTCATTAAGTAATTAATGAGACACTAGTAATATTATCTTTTTACAATAAATGTACTCCTTCTATTTTTTTGGTACTCTGTATTACTACATTTTATAGGTCCGTTACAGTTGATAACTGGCTGTGATTCACCATATCCTTTAGCTGTTAATCTAGATTTTTCAATTCCTTTTGCTACTAAGTAATTTAATGTACTGTCAGCTCTACGTTGCGAAAGATTCATATTATATGATTTAGATTCTCTACTATCTGTATGGGATCCAATTTCTAGTTTTATCTGAGGATATTGATTCATAATTTCAACAATTTTATCTAATTCTTTTTTTGCATTTTGACGAATTAATGATTTATCAGTATCGAAATATATAATATTTAAATCTAACAGATTTGACAAATCAATTTCTGCTTCAATTTGTTTTATTTCTTTTTTAATCGTAACTGTTTCATTTATATCCTTCTTATAAAGCTGGTGTTTTTTTTCTGCAACTAAGTAGTTGTCTTTCGTAAATTTGAAAGTATAGTTCGAATCTTTTTTGAAGTTATTAAATATAAAACTACCGTTTATATCAGATTTCATAGTTGCGATAACAGTACCTTGTGGATCTAAAACAGTAATAGAGACATTTGGGACAGTTTCATTTGTTTCTTCATCAGTGATTGTTCCAGTAAATAGAATTGGTTTTATGGCTAAATCGAATGAATATATATCGTCATCACCCATACCTTCTGGCCGATTGCTCGTATAAAAGCCTTCATTCATTTCGCTGTTTATTGTCAAAGCAAAATCATCAAAAGGGCTGTTAACAGTGTTACCTAGATTAATAGCTAAAGCATTGGGGTCTAATAGATCATACGAGAATAGATCTAATCCGCCTAAACCCTTATGCCCATCAGAAGCAAAAATCAATGTGTTGTCTTGGGTTATAAAAGGAAATGTTTCTCTACCTTCAGTGTTTATTTTATTGCTTAAATGTTCCGTTTTTCCAAATGTTCCATCTGAATTTAGAGCGACTTTAAATAAATCGGAATTCCCATAACTTTCTTCAAAATCCGCTGTAAAATATAAATATTTACCATCGGGGCTCAATGCTGGATTTGCAATTCTTATGGAGTCACTTTCGTTGAATGATACTACTTTTTTGTTTTTCCATTTTCCATTAACATAAACTGATTTATAGATTTTGAATAAACCATTTACTAAATTGGTTTTAGAATTTTTTAAAAAATAGTTTTTGCCATAATACATGGTTTTACCATCTTTAGTAAATACAGGTGAGGCTTCATGATAAATAGAGTAGCTGCCTTTTGAAAACAACTTTGCCGTACTATATTCTCCAGATGCCATCTTGATGGACTGGTATAAACTAGTATAAGGTTGAGCTTTTCTTGCGAAGGTCTTGTTGTCGAGTACGTGATTACGAGCACTTGCAAACACTAGGGTATCACCTTTTATTGCGGTTCCGTAATCTGAATACTTAGAATTAATAGAGAGCAATTTAATGTTTGAGAATGTTAACATCGATTTTCCTGAAGAATCAAACTTATTGAAATTTGTTCGGATTTCATTAGGTCTTTTACTTTCGAAAATATTTAATTGAATTTTAGATTCTGCAAATAACCCAACAGACTTTAAGGTTTGTGCATATCTATAATGATTTTCAGTTTCCATTTCTGGAGCTAATTCATATAGTTTTGTATACCATTTATTTGCTTCAACGTAATTCGCGTTTAAATAGTTTGCATTTGCTAATTTTTCATAAATTGGAGCTGTCAAAACACCTTTATCAATAAGATTTTCAAATAACTTTATTGACTCAATGTAATGTTCGTCTTTAAATTTCTCTTCAGCCTTTTTAATCTGATTTTGTTGAGAAAAAACCAATATCGGAAATATAAATAATAATAGTAAATTTTTTTTCATGTCTTAAATTTTAAAAGAATCTAGGTGTTTCTACTTTTGAATTTTTCCCCAATAAATCAAATTGTAGAAATATTTCATGAGAACCCGAATTGTAATTAGATAGTTTTGTTGTTTCGGTGTCATAACCATAACCAATGTATAGATTGTGGCTTAACTGAAATCCTGCTAACATACTTACAGAAGCACTCCATCTATATGCTGCTCCGATAATGAATTTTTCATTGAACATGAAATTAGTTGATATGTCTAATTGCAGGGGAGCACCGCTAACTATTTTTGATACTAAAGCAGGTTTAAATTTTAAGCTATAAGTCAAGTCATATACTTTTCCCGCCATCAAATAAAGGTGATATCTTTGATTAATTTGAGTATTATTTAGATCATCATATTTTCGAGTATTTAATATCATAGGTACCGATGCACCAAAATAAGTTGTTTTATTGTAGTAGTATAGTCCAGCCCCAATATTTGGTGAGAAGTGGTTTGTTATATTATTTTGAATGACTTGTTCTCCAGGATTGTACTGATTCAATTTTGTATAATCTATATTCAATAAATTACCAGTCGCTTTTAAACCAAAAGCAAGGCGAGAATCATTTTCAAAAAACAGTGTATAAGATAAATCTGCGGCGATTTGAGTTTCGTCACTAACTCCGATTTTATCGCTTAAAACTGAAACTCCATATCCTAATTTACTTCCCTCAATTGGTTTGTTCATTGCGATGTTTGCGGTTTTTGGAGCTCCTTCTAAGCCAACCCATTGGGTACGGTATAATCCATAAATACGTGTATTGCCAGTAGAACCAACATAAGCAGGGTTTACAGTTGATGGGTTATACATATACTGTGTATACTGTGGTGCTTGTTGCCCATGGGCTAGTACACCAATTAAAAACAAAATATATATTATAAATTTTTTTTTCATGTTTTCTATTTATTTCTTTTTTCTGGGTTCTAGATTAGATCTATGTTCTTATTTGTTAATGTATAAATAACCAGAACGTTGTTTAGTTATCGCTTGTGAATTTTTATAGGTTATAACATAGAAGTATACTCCGCTAGGTAATTCTTCGTTTTTACTTATTGTTGACCTTCCTTCAGAAATTCCTCTGAAAAACTTATCATCTTGACCATAAGAGTTAACTTCATAAACAACAACTCCCCATCTGTTAAATATTGACACGGTGTTCTCTGGATAGGATTCAATATTTCGAATTACAAAAACATCGTTTTCACCATTTCCATTGGGAGTAACAGCATTAAAAATTTCTAAATCATCAATCGAATCAGAATGGTTGTTGATTTCTAAATAATCTGCTATTTTTGAGCCATTAGAATCATAAGGTTTTTTAGGGTTTAACCCAATTTCTTCTCTATTAGTCAAGCCATCATTATCACAATCACCATCCAAAAATGAATCGGATAGGGGTAAAGTAATATTTATAGCAATTGATTCACATGGGTTCAATGAATCTGTTCCGTCTGTTTTTTCTTGACCGTCGCTCACACCATCTCCATCCGTATCTGGATTATTAGGGTCAGTCCCATCAGATACTTCATCTGCGTTGGTAACACCATCATTATCGCAATCTTCTTTTTTCCAATCTAAACTTGGATTAACCGTTTGATTATCAACAACAAATTTGCAAGGATCTAAAGCATCAGTACCATCTGTTTTCTCTTTTCCATCGGTTACTCCATCACCATCCGTATCTGGATTTAAGGAATCGGTTCCGTCTGTAACTTCTTGTTTGTTCGTTACACCATCAGCATCACAATCGGCAGTTTCCCAAGCAGAACTTGGCGCTACAGTTTGACTCGCTAAAATAAATTGACAAGGATCTAAAGCATCAGTACCATCTGTTTTCTCTTTTCCATCGGTTACTCCATCACCATCAGTATCTGGATTTAATGGATCAGTTCCGTCTGTAACTTCTTGTTTGTTCGTTACGCCATCATTATCACAATCCGCTGTTTCCCATGCATTAGTAGGAGCTAGGCTTTGACTTGCAACAACAAATTCGCAAGGATCTAAAGCATCAGTTCTATCTGTTTTCTCTTTTCCATCGGTTACACCATCCCCATCGGTATCTGGGTTTAATGGATCAGTTCCGTCTGTAACTTCTTGTTTGTTCGTTACACCGTCAGCATCACAATCGTCATTTTCCCATGCTGAACTTGGTGCCGCAGTTTGACTCGCTAAAATAAATTGACAAGGATCTAAAGCATCAGTACCATCTGTTTTCTCTTTTCCATCGGTTACTCCATCACCATCAGTATCTGGATTTAATGGATCAGTTCCGTCTGTAACTTCTTGTTTGTTCGTTACGCCATCATTATCACAATCCGCTGTTTCCCATGCATTAGTAGGAGCTAGGCTTTGACTTGCAACAACAAATTCGCAAGGATCTAAAGCATCAGTTCTATCTGTTTTCTCTTTTCCATCTGTTACTCCATCACCATCAGTATCTGGATTTAATGGATCAGTTTTGTCTAATTTTTCTTGTTTGTTTGTTACGCCGTCGCCATCACAATCTGCAGTTTCCCAAGCAGAACTTGGCGCTACTGTTTGACTCGCTAGAATAAATTGACAAGGATCTAAAGCATCAGTTCCATCTGTTTTCTCTTTTCCATCTGTTACTCCATCACCATCAGTATCTGGATTTAATGGATCAGTTCCGTCTGTAACTTCTTGTTTGTTTGTTACACCGTCAGCATCACAATCGGCATTTTCCCATGCTGAACTTGGTGCCACAGTTTGACTCGCTAAAATAAATTTGCAAGGATCTAAAGCATCAGTTCCGTCTATTTTTTCATCACCATCGGTTACTCCATCACCATCGGTATCTGGATTTAAGGAATCAGTTCCGTCTGTAACTTCTTGTTTGTTTGTTACGCCATCACTATCACAATCCGCATTTTCCCATGCTGAACTTGGTGCTACAGTTTGACTCGCTAAAATAAATTTGCAAGGATCTAAAGCATCAGTACCATCTGTTTTCTCTTTTCCATCGGTTACACCATCCCCATCGGTATCTGGATTTAAGGAATCAGTTCCGTCTGTAACTTCTTGTTTGTTTGTTACGCCATCACTATCACAATC
>NZ_JBGQOE010000017.1:0-74122 GCF_052113685.1 Flavobacterium sp. W22_SRS_FP1 | reverse complement strand
TGAAATTGGTAGACACGCTGGACTTAAAATCCAGTGAACAGCAATGTTCGTGCGGGTTCAAGTCCCGCTCTGAGTACAAGAAACTTCAGTTGGCTAACGCTAGCTGAAGTTTTTTTTTGGATTAATCCCAAAACCTATGGAGTGACAAAAGTTGCGCCCAAATATTAGTTAGTATCAAATTCAAAAGTTGTGTATTAGGTAAAAAAGGAATGCAATTAAATGTGCATCTTATTCAGTTCTTAAATAACACAATCAATTTAAATCGGATATTTATAAAAACTATTGACTATTTTAGTCAATTATTTGTTTTAATCTTGTTGTTTTCAGCATTGGAAAACAATGAAAATGAGATTGTGTTTGTTATTATTAGTATAACTTGTGTGCTTTTAGTTATTTTGTTTAAATGTTTTAATGAAATAAAGGTCTATGAAAACAACATCTATAACCATCTTATTAATTATAATATCCGCAATTAGTTTTGCACAGAATGCTCAAGTTGTTGTTTTTAAGCATGAATTGCGATGGACTGATGAAACGAAATTTCCTAACTATTTTTTGTATCAGGACATTCGGGACTCAATCTTTAAAGATACTAAGCTCGAATTAATGAAGTATCTCAAGGTTAATGAGGTTGTATTACCTAAAGATGTGTCCTATAAGATTTTTAATGGATTTGGAAAGCAAAAGGTAGAAATGCCTAAAATGGTTTCCAATAAGGATTTTGAAATTGGAATATTCTCTTTTATAACCAGGGCAACATATGGTTTCGGGATGTTATGGAAATTCAATATTATTATTAAGCAGAACAATAAAATTATTCTGCAGAAAGAAGTAAGCCATGAACTCGAATACTTTAACGTTTCAGGTTACGTAACATCACAACTATGGTTTTCTCCAGAGGAGTTTCATGATGTCTTTAGAAGATTGATAAAAGAGTCATTGGGAGAATTGCCATCAACTAATGAAAAAATAATTGTAGGATCATTAGAAGCTCAAGAAAAAAAAGCAAGTTCTCTTTTACTGAATCCTACACGTCAATTACTGAAAATAAACGGAGCTTGGAATTCTGCCAGTAATTTTTCAGCACTTATAGAAACTACTAATGGCGCCAATTTAGATTTTTATTACAAGGATAAAATGATATGGAATTTTCCTAAGCCAACTTTTTCTGATTTTTACACTCCTTTATTTACAAGTGCTACAGGGGTAAGTATTTCTTTTAATGAAAAAATAGCACATCAAAAAAAGGGCGTGTTATTTTTTTCAGATGGAGGAAAGTTTGGAATTAATTTGAAATGGGTTGAGAAGGTATCTACAATAAAAGTGAAAGGGGTTGAAGTTACAAAACAAAATTTTTCTGATCCTATAATAGCTGAATTGTATAACGACAAAGAGCAAATAGGCTATTTTTTATATGCACGTTTAGAAGAAGTTCGTTCTACCGATAAAACAGAAGTGAAATTCAATCCATTTATTGGGAATCAAACACAAAATACTTTGGGAATTGAACAAATTCATAGGATTGAGGGTTTATTATATAACAAACCTCTATTTGCTGAATATAACGAGAACCGTGGAATTATTGAGATAAGATCAGGAGAGGAGAGGTTGGGTATAATGCTTGTTCAAAATTGCAATCCAGAAAATCAATCTGTCGCAAATGCTACTTTGTCAAAAAACAAACATTTTGTTACTACCACTTATTCGCATTTTGGAAAACCATCGATGGAGAAAACGAAATCAGTGGAGTGGTATCCTATATATTTTCCTGAAAACGCTACAGAAGAGTCCAGAAAAGTGGCTATAAAAACTTTGGTTTGTTTATTTTTCGGGATTGGGAGTATGTAGTTATAAACTAGTTAGTTTGTTGTTTTTTAGAGGATCACAGCCAAAAGCTGTGGAGCGATAAAAATTAAGCATAAAAATTAGTTAGTATAATTTGGCTCTTAAACCAAAAAATAACTACTAAAAAGCAGTTTTTAGCACTTGTTAAGTCCTGTTTATTGTAGATTTAGTAAAAGCAGGTATAAATACCTGCTCGCTATTGTTAAAAAAATGTTATCTTGCCAAAATAATGTTAATTAACAAAGTTTTTTTACTCTCTCCGCCAGTCATTTGGGTTGATTTTATCATAGCTTTTAAAAAAAATCAACAATACAATGAAAAAAACAAGTACTCTTTTATTTGGGTTATTCGCGGCATTTACGATCCAGGCACAGCAAGCTGTTGATGCTTCTGGCGGTGACGCCACGGGATCTGGTGGAAGTTCTAACTTTTCTGTTGGGCAAGTGGTTTATACCACTAATTCTAGCGCAACAGGTTCAGTAGCGCAAGGAATCCAGCAGGCTTTTGAGATATTTACCCTGAGTAATCCGGAACTAACGGCATTAACGTTGTCTGCGGTGGCGTACCCAAATCCTACCACGGATAAAATCGTTTTGTCTCTACACAATTCAGATCTTACGGATTTGAGTTATGTACTTTATGACCTTTCTGGGAGGACACTTGCAAGGGCTTTGGTGCAAGGGTCTGAAACCGAAATTGCAATGCAAAATTTACCTTCGGGAGCATACATCTTGAAAGTAAATAAAAATAATGCTGAATTAAAAACATTCAAAATCATAAAGAAATAAACCAATGAAAAAACTATTACTATCTATAGCCCTGTTTATCACGGTTAGCACCTTTGCTCAATCTCCGCAAAAAATGAGTTACCAGGCAGTGCTTCGTAACAGCAGCAGTGCGTTGATCGCGTCAACGCCAGTAGGTATGAAAATAAGTATTTTGCAAGGCAGTACAACAGGTACGTAGCCTACAGCGAAACCCAAAGACCCAACACCAATGTTAATGGTTTGGTAAGTTTAGAAATAGGAGCAGGAACCCCAGTAACAGGTACCTTTGCAGGTATTAACTGGGCAAACGGACCTTACTTTATTAAAACGGAAACCGACCCCACGGGCGGAACAAATTATACCATTGCAGGCGCAAGCGAACTAATGAGTGTTCCTTATGCACTGTTTAGTGCCAATGGAACTGTAGGTCCCCAAGGTCCAATAGGATTGACAGGTCCAGCAGGTCCTCAAGGTCCAATTGGTTTAAAAGGAGATATAGGATTAACAGGAGCAGCCTCAACAGTTGCGGGTCCAACAGGAGCAGACGGAAAAGATGGTGCTACAGGTGCCCAAGGTCCAGCAGGTCCTCAAGGCCCAATTGGTTTAAAAGGAGATATAGGATTAACAGGAGCAGCCTCAACAGTTGCGGGTCCAACAGGAGCAGATGGAAAAGATGGTGCGACAGGTGCCCAAGGTCCAGCAGGTCCTCAAGGTTTAGCGGGATCAGCTGGCTTGACAACTTCAGTAAATGGAGTAACACAAGTTGCGGGAGCAATAACTCTTACCACAGCCAATATTGCAGCTAGTACCGATAAAAACTATGTAACTAATGCACAACAAGCAGTAGTTAGCAATACATCAAACACTAACACAGGCGACGATGCAGTAAATAGTAACTATAGTAGTTTAGTAACCAATGCCACACATACAGGAGATGTAACAGGTGCAACAGCATTAACTATTACAGATGGTGCAGTAACATCAGTAAAAATACTAGATGCAAATGTAACAAACGCAAAGCTAGATAAAGCCAACATCCCACTAAGTGGATTTGGTGCTGCAGTGGCAGATGTAGCTCTTGGAGCAAAAAAACTGACTGGAGTGGCAAACCCCACAGATGCTCAAGATGCCGCTACAAAGTTTTATGTAGATTTATTAGCAGCTCAATTATTCAGTTTAAAAGCTCAAATAAAGGAGTTGATAGCTGATAATAGCCTTCTTACAACAAGCGTTGAAATTGGTACGCAACAGTGGATGAGAAAAAATCTTGATGTACCGACTTACAGAGACGGCACCCCAATACCTGAAGAAACGGACCCAACTGCTTGGGCAGCTTTAAAAACTGGTGCTTGGTGTTATTACGTGAAACCTGATGGTTCAACTGATGGTGCTACTTATGGCAAAATGTATAACTGGTATGCGGTGATGGGTATTACTACAGCAGAGTCAGCCACACCAACACCTACAGAAATAGCAGCAAGAAAAAAATTAGCCCCAACAGGCTGGCACGTTCCCACAGACGCTGAATGGACTATTCTAACCGACGGTTTAGGAGGAACAGCCATCGCTGGAGGCGCGATGAAAGAAACGGTAACAACGCATTGGTCAAGTCCTAATACAGCGGCTACTAACAGCAGTGGTTTTACAGGTCTTCCGGGAGGTTTTCGCACCAACAATGGAACATTCAACGGCATTGGTAACTACGGTTACTGGTGGAGTTCTACGGAGGACGGTACAGCTGTTGCCTGGTACCGCGGCCTGCATTACAATAACGGCTATGTAGACGGAGGCAACTACAGTAAGACAGCTGGTTTCTCAGTGCGTTGCCTCAGGGATTAATACCCTTTGGCTCTTTTGCCCTTTGACCCTTTGAAAAATAGATGGGGCGTAAGCCCCTTTTTTTATAAAAATGCCGCGCTCATTACTTCTTTTTATTTTCAAAGAAAAACAACAATTAATAGGTAGCTGACAGCATTACAGTTATTTGGGAGTCTCAAAAAAAAACATAGAGGTGCGTCGCCTTTCTTTAGAAAACCCTATCCAATTCGGATAGGGTTTTTGTTTTTCAACTATCGAATTTTTTGCTGCTTATATGTAGATTTTTAGTATTATGTTCTTAGTTTTTTTAATTGTAGTATTAGCAATTTTTATCAGCAAAAGCCTTGTTATCAGGTACTTTAAAAAATTAACTTTTGTTAAGTGTATTATTTTATTGCAGTTGTTAAAAAAAAGCTAAATTAGTTCATTATATTTTTAATATTTTATCCATGAAAAGAAGATCTTTTTTAACTACTGCAACCTTAGCTTCTGCAGGTCTTAGCACTTTCTTAATTTCAAGTTGTAATTCAAGCACTAAAAAAAACGATGAAGTAATCAGTACAGTAGGCAATTCCGACGCAGTCTTCGAACTAAATGAAGAAACGATCAGTAGCTTAAGGGAAAAATTATCTTCAGGTACATATAGTTCAGAACAATTAGTTCGAATGTATTTAGATCGCATAGAATCCGTTGATAAAAATGGGCACAAATTAAATGCTGTAATTGAAATTAACTCAGATGCAATCGCATTGGCTAAAGCCATGGATTTAGAAATGAAATCTGGAAAGAGTAGAGGTCCTTTACATGGTATTCCCATACTGATAAAAGACAATATTGATACTGGTGATAAAATGCAAACTACAGCAGGTTCATTGGCACTTGCAGGTAATGTTGCAAGTAGCGATGCTTTTGTTATCAAGAAAATGAGAGAGGCAGGAGCTATATTAATAGGTAAAACAAATTTAAGTGAATGGGCTAATTTTAGATCTACTTCTTCTTGTTCAGGTTGGAGCAGTAGGGGCGGGCAAACTAAGAACCCTTATATATTAGATCATAATCCATGTGGTTCCAGTGCAGGTTCTGGTGTAGCCGTAGCGGCTAACCTTTGTGTTGTTGCCATTGGCACAGAAACGGATGGATCTGTGGTATGTCCAGCCTCGGTAAGTGGAATAGTAGGAATTAAACCTACAGTCGGTTTAGTTAGTAGAACGGGGATTATACCTATTTCAAGTACGCAAGATACAGCTGGGCCTATGGCAAGAACTGTTACTGATGCTGCCATTTTATTAGGAGCTATGGCAGGTATAGATGATCAGGATCAGGTTACTCTAGAAAGTAAAGGGAAGGCCCATAAAGATTATACTAAATTCCTTGATTTGGATGCACTAAAAGGAAAAAGAATAGGAGTTGAGCGTAAGCCTCAGGGTGAAAATCAATTCATGCACGCACTTCAGCAAAAAACAATCGATTTACTAAAAAGTAAAGGTGCTACAATTATAGAAATTGATTATCTGGATGAAATTAGTAAACTGGGAGGAGACGAGTTTGAACTAATGCAGTTTGAGTTCAAAGCTGGTTTGAATAGTTACTTAAGTACTTCTAATGCCAAGGTGAAAAGCTTAAAGGAAGTTATTGACTTTAATATAGCCAATGAAGATAAATCAATGCCCTACTTTAAACAAGAAACCCTAATCAGTTCCAATGAAAAAGGCAGTCTTATGGACAAAAAATATATTGAAGCACTCAAAAAAAGTCATTTAGGTTCAAAAGAAATAATTGACAAAGTCATGAAGGTTAATAAATTGGATGCTATTTGCGGTTTAACTATAGGACCGGCTTGTAGTATCGATATGATTTATGGAGATCGCTGGGGAGATGTTTTCTTAACAATGCCAGCAGCAGCTAGTGGTTATCCACATATTACTGTTCCTTGTGGAAAAGTCTATGATTTACCTGTAGGTTTTTCATTTTTTGGTTCCGCATATTCAGAATCTAAATTAATAAGTATAGCTTATGCTTATGAGCAAGCATCAAAAGAAAGAATAGCACCTAGTTTCAAGAAATCATTTATATTATAGCTAAGACTCATATAAAACTTTAGTAATTTAATTGACGCAAAATAGCAAACTAGTGTTTGTTATTTTTTTCTTGTTTTTTAAGATATGAGGCTTCGAATGAATCATAAATTCAACTGTTAACGAAGAAACCTGTAATTTGAAAATGATACAAAACTGAAACCGAATTGAGAAGAGTAGGATAGCACGTTATACTGGGAGGTTAAGCTGAAAGCTAATGCTAATAATATTATTAAAGCGTTTTTTTCATTTAGTTTTTAAATAGTAGGCATGCATAGTATATTTAGCTATATTTGTTTTAATCAAAACCCTAAAAATGGTAAAACCTACGCTAAATACTCTTTTGCAGATTAATCGCCCGTTGATAATGGCGCCTATGTTTCTAGTTTCGAATACAAAAATGATTATCGAAGGGATGAAAGCAGGTGTAGCGGGTTGTATTCCAGCATTAAATTATCGGACATTGGATGAATTACGAGCTTCAGTTATAGAACTTAGGGAAGCTAAAGTTGCTGGTGGGAGTTTTGGTTATAATTTAATAGTAAATAAATCGAATATCAAATACAAAGACCAATTAGCGGTATTGTGCGAGGAAAAAGTAGATTTTATCATTACTTCCCTGGGTTCTCCTGAGGAGACTATTAGACAGGCTCATAAAGCAGGAATTAAGGTTTTTTGTGATGTAACTGACCTTGCTTTTGCTAAAAAGGTAGAAAGCTTGGGTGCCGATGCCTTAATAGCCGTCAATAATCTTGCTGGAGGTCATCGAGGTAACCTTGGTCCTGAAGAATTAATTAAGGAGCTAAATTTAAATACTACATTGCCAGTTATTTCGGCAGGGGGCGTCAGTACTAAAAAGGAATTGGACAATATGTTGTCTTATGGCGCTATTGGTGTATCAGTGGGAAGTCCTTTTATAGCTTCATTTGAATCTGGAGTTTCACAAGAATACAAGCAAGCTTGTGTTGATTATGGGGAAAAAGACATTGTTTTGACCGAGAAAATTTCCGGTACACCTTGCACGGTTATCAATACTCCTTATGTTCAGAAAGTGGGGACAAAACAAAGTTTGTTAGAACAAACTTTAAACAAAAACAAAACCTTAAAAAAGTGGGTAAAAATGATTAGATACATGATAGGTTCAAATGCAGTTACTAAAGCCGCTACCGAAGTTACTTATAAAACTGTGTGGGTTGCTGGCCCTACTATTGAAAATACTACTGCAATAACAGCTGTTTCTGAAATAGTTGATAAATTGTGTCTGTAATCTTCTAATGATTAGGAAGAGTCATTTGCAGTAACTTACTAGAGTTAGTTGTTAATTTACTTAAAAGCCCTATGAATCTGATATAAGGATTTGAAGGGCTTTTTAGTAAAAAAATCTTTTTTTAAGAAATCTAGAACGTTCAATTCGTCTTTTTTTTTCTTGCAAAAAGCCTCAAACTAGTGCGTTATTAAATAGCACAGTGATATAATTAGGACATTATTCTTTGAAGTCTACTGATAGTGAATTTACACAATAACGTTGTCCAGTTTTCGTTGGTCCATCGTTAAATACATGCCCTAAGTGAGTACCACAGTTAGAACAAAGAATTTCAGTGCGACTCATGCCGAGTGTATTGTCTTTAATATATTCGACTTTACCTGGAATGGATTCGTCAAAAGAAGGCCATCCACAATGGGCATCAAACTTAGAGTTGCTTTCAAATAGCGATTCATTGCAGGCCCCACAGCAATAGGTTCCTTTTTCGTAATGAAGGTTGTAAGATCCGGTATGGGGGCGCTCCGTTCCTTTTTGGCGAAGAATTTTATAACGTTCTAAACCTAATTCCTCTTTCCACTGCTCTTCGGTTTTCTCTAAAGGGTACTGCATAGTTTGTATTCTATTTGTTTTTATGTTTATTTGTTAGTCGTGATGTAAGTTACGACTCTATTGATAACATCTTGATGCCCTAAAATTTTGCGATGCCCTAATCTTTCGGTTAACATTAGCGTTCCATTTATTAAATGTTGGTGAATGTGAATGCCAGCTTTAACCGAAACTTCAGGGTCATCTTTATCATGCACTACAAGCATAGAAATATCAGTGTTCTTAGCCGCTCTATATGCAGAATAGTCATTCATTTTTTCTCCGTGTTTCTTTTCGAAATGCAACCTTAATAGGTTAGCAAACTTGGGATTTAACTCAAGTTTAGCGACAAAATCCTCAATAATGTCTTGTACAAGGTCCCCACTACCAATAATAGCAGCGGATTTAAGTTGAAGTCCGTGTTTAATGGCGTTTAAAATTGACATTCCACCTAAGGAATGTCCGACAGCTGCATCAAATGGACCGTATTGCTTATCTATTTCTAGGATAGCAGCAATAAAATCAGTCATTATGCCATTATTACCGGGTGACTTGCCATGTGCTGGTGCATCAAAACTGACGGTCGAATAGCCCGATTTAAGCAGTTCATCAGCTATTTTTACTAATTGTGTGCCACGACCAGACCATCCATGAACCAATAAAATTTTCTTTTCACTTTCACCATATTCATAGACAATAACTTGCTTATTTAGACTTGGAATGGTGACTAATTTTTGGACGCTAGCGCGGTCCATATGCAATTCTCTTTTTGGAATTTTATGTTTTATGGGTGTTGTAAATAATTTCGCTATATACAATACAGTTAATTTTGGAGAAATAAAGGAGATAAACTTACTGCTAAGTAGTATAAACTTAGGAATTTTCAATGATTGCGTATGAATAGAAGTGTTTTTTGTCATTTTAATAATTTTTTGAGACTTCTTTCTTTCTGTTTATTTTTTACTAATTTTAGAAAAACATAAAAGTAGTGTAATTAGTAAAATTTTAACCTGTTAATTGATTATTTACACATAGAAAATTATGGGTCCCCCAAAATAGTATTGTAAATGATTGATGAAAATATAATTAATTAGATGGAAATATTTCATATCAGTGCAGAGTGTTATCCAGTAGCCAAAGTTGGCGGATTAGCAGATGTTGTTGGAGCGTTGCCAAAATACCAAAATAAAGCGGGACATCTTGCAAGGGTCGTAGTTCCATGTTACGATACAAAGTTTAAAAAAGAATACGATTTTGATTGTGTCCATTGGGGTGCCATTAAATTAGGGAAGTTTAATTTTTCGTTTAGCGTTCTAAAAGAAACTACGGATAAATTAGGGTTTGAACTATATCTTATAGAGATGCCGGAATTATTTGACAGAAAGAACGTGTATGGATATGAGGATGACATTGAACGGTTTTTATCTTTTCAAATTGCCACTTTAGATTGGATAATGGGAAGGGAGGCAATGCCAGATATAATTAATTGCCACGACCATCATACAGGACTAATTCCTTTTATGATGTTATACTGCAATAAATATAAAAAGTTACATAACACACCCTCGATGATTACCATACACAATGGTTTGTATCAGGGTCAATTTGGGTTCGATAAACTACATTATTTACCAGAGTTTGACTTATCCCATGTTAACCTTCTAGAATGGGATCACTGCATTAATTCTTTGGCGGTAGGTATAAAGTGTGCATGGTCAGTCACTACAGTTTCTCCAAATTACTTAAATGAAATTAATTATTCAGCTAATGGCCTCGAAACATTATTTAATATAGTTCGCTATAAATCCCGAGGGATATTAAACGGAATCGATACTGAGGTGTGGGACCCTGCAAAGGACAGTATGCTAGAAAAAAACTATTCTATTAGCAATTTTGAAGTAGGGAAACAGCAGAATAAGGAAATACTTTGTACCCTTTTTAATCTAGACCCTAGAAAACCATTATTTAGCTTTATAGGCAGGCTGTTAGAAGAAAAAGGAGGCGATCTGTTGCCGCAAGCTACGGCTTTGGCGATGTCTGAGAACTATCAGGAAATCAATATCCTAATTTTAGGTTCTGGAAGTCCGGAAATTGAAAATCAATTAAACAGTTTATTGCCTGATTATAAAGGGAATTACAATACTTTCATAGGTTATAATGAGGAATTGGCACATCTTATTTATGCGGGAGCGGATTTTTTATTGATGCCATCAAGAGTAGAGCCCTGCGGATTGAATCAAATGTACTCGTTGCGGTACGGAACGATTCCAATTGTGAGGAGAACAGGAGGTTTGAAGGATACAGTAATTGATTTTGGAGATGACGGAAACGGTATTTGCCATGATCAATCTTCTGTCGGGGATATTTGTTATTCGATTCAAAGGGCGATAGAATTATATAAGGAAAAGCAAAGTTTAAATAAAATTAGAAACAAGGGAATGCTCACAGACCACTCTTGGGAAAGAGTTTGTCAAGAATATATAGAGGTGTATAATTTAATAATTAAAAAAGTATGAAAGCTAAAAAGAAAAATGTGATTGCGATTATTTTAGGTGGAGGTCAAGGATCCAGATTATACCCATTGACTGAAACTAGGTCTAAACCTGCTGTCCCAATAGGAGGTAAGTATAGATTAGTGGATATTCCTATTTCAAATTGCATGAATTCAGATATCTATAGAATGTTTGTATTGACACAATTTAATTCAGCTTCATTAAATGCCCATATCAAAAACACTTATAACTTTAGTGTTTTTAGCCATGCTTTTGTTGATATTCTTGCTGCCGAACAAACTCCTGACAACCCCACTTGGTTTCAAGGGACTGCCGATGCCGTTCGACAATGCATGCCTCATTTTTTAAATCATGATTTTGATTATGCATTAATACTTTCTGGCGATCAATTGTATCAAATGGATTTTAATGATATGATAGAAGAGCATATTAAAAATCAGGCTGACATAACCATAGCCACATTACCAGTTAACGCTAAGGATGCTCCAGAGTTTGGAATTCTAAAAACAAACGATGAAAGCTGTATCGAATCTTTTATTGAAAAACCTGCTAAGGAACTTTTATCCGAATGGAAGTCAGATGTAAGTGAACAAATGAAGTCTGAAGAGAAGCATTATTTAGCTTCAATGGGAATCTACATTTTCAATAAAGATTTGTTAGTGGATATCATGTCAAATAAGGAAACTAAAGATTTTGGAAAAGAAATTATTCCGCAAGCTGTTGGTAATAAAAAGATTCTAAGTTATCAATATGAGGGCTATTGGACTGATATTGGTAATATTGATTCCTTTTTTGAAGCAAATATTGGATTGACGGATGATATACCACAATTCAATTTGTTCGACAATGATAATAAAATTTATACTAGACCAAGACTATTGCCTCCTTCAAAATTTCAAAAAACACTTTTAGACAGGTCTTTGATTTCCGAAGGCTGTATTTTAAATGCCAAAGAAATTAATCATTCAGTAATCGGTATTCGATCAAGAATTGGTGATGGTTCTATTATTAAAAATTGTTATATAATGGGGAATGATTTCTATCAGAGTTTAGATCAGATGAATACTGATATTGAAAACAACAAAATATTGGTTGGTATTGGTGAAAATTGTTTTATCAGTAATGCCATAGTTGATAAAAACTGTAGAATAGGTAATGACGTTTATATTAATGGAGGAAAACATTTGGAAGATTTTTCAAATGAGCTATATGCTATAAAGGATGGAATTGTTGTTGTTAAAAAAGGAGTTACATTACCAGATAATTACAAGATCAATTAAAATTTATACGCCTAATTTTATAAATTAATTCTCTATTTTAAAAATGTAGAACTACACAAATATTTTATGAATACAGTTATTTCACATTCCCTTTTTACCGATTTTGACATCGACCTTTTCAAAGCTGGAAAGCATTACAGATTATATGAAAAGCTTGGTGCTCATTTGATCGAGGTAAATGGTGTAAGAGGGGTTTATTTTGCAGTCTGGGCTCCGTCTGCTCGTTCCGTATCTGTTGTTGGCGATTTTAATTTCTGGATACAAGGAGAACATCAACTTGAAGTGCGCTGGGATTCCTCCGGTATTTGGGAAGGTTTTATTCCAAATATTGAAAAAGGAGCAACCTATAAATATAGAATACATTCTAGTAATGACGGAATTGTTACCGAAAAAGCGGATCCTTTCGCTTTCTATTGTGAAAAGCCACCTCATACAGCCTCTGTCATTTGGGATCTTGATTATAAATGGAAGGATACTAAATGGATGAAATCACGTCAGGACCATAATGGTCTAGACAAACCATATTCTGTTTATGAAGTTCATTTAGGATCCTGGAAACGTCATGCTGAAGACAATCGCTTTTTGACTTATCTTGAGTTTGCAGAGGAGTTAGTAGACTATGTAAAAGAAACGGGGTTTACTCATGTCGAATTTATGCCTATCATGGAATATCCATATGACCCTTCTTGGGGGTATCAATTAGTTGGATATTTTGCGCCAACTTCCCGTTTTGGAAAACCTCAGGACTTTATGTTTTTGGTTGATAAATTACATCAGGCAGGAATTGGGGTAATTCTAGATTGGGTTCCATCTCATTTTCCAGATGACGCGCACGGATTAGGCTTTTTTGATGGCTCTAATCTTTTCGAACATCCAGACCGTAAAAAGGGATACCATCCTGACTGGAAAAGTTTAGTTTTTAATTATGGTCGTAATGAAGTTCGTTCCTTTTTAATAAGTAATGCACTTTTTTGGTTGCAACAGTACCATGCTGATGCACTTCGTGTTGACGCTGTAGCATCTATGCTGTATTTAGATTATTCGCGAAAAGAAGGTGAATGGGAAGCTAATATCTATGGTGGAAATGAAAATCTAGACACCATAAGTTTTTTAAAAGAATTTAACGAAGCAGTTTACTCGAATTTTGATGGAGTACAAACTATTGCCGAAGAAAGTACTTCTTTTCCAATGGTTTCAAGACCAACATCTGTTGGAGGATTAGGGTTTGGAATGAAGTGGATGATGGGATGGATGCATGACACCTTGGAATATTTTCAAAAAGATACGGTTTATAGAAAATACCATCAAAATGACTTAACTTTTTCTATGACTTATACTTTTTCCGAAAATTTCATGTTGCCATTGTCTCATGACGAAGTGGTATATGGAAAGAAATCAATCGCCGGAAGAATGCCTGGCGATGAGTGGCAGAAATTTGCAAATCTGCGTTTGCTTTATGCTTATATGTTTACACATCCGGGAACAAAATTATTGTTTATGGGGTCTGAATTTGGTCAGAGTGCCGAGTGGAACTTTGAAGGAAGTTTAGACTGGCATTTATTACAATATCCGTTGCATGATGGTGTAAAAAAACTGATAACGGATTTAAATGGCTTATACAAAACGCAGCCCGCTTTGTATGAAAAACAATTTAGTCCAGAAGGTTTTGAATGGATTAATTATTCAGATCATCAAAATGCAGTGATGTCATTTATTCGCAAAGGAGATAAACCTAAAGATGATGTAATTGTTGTTTGCAATTTTACGCAAATAGTGCGTAATAATTATAGAATTGGCCTTCCTAAAAAGGGAAAACTTACTGAAATTTTTAATAGTGATGCTGCAATTTACGGAGGTAGCGGTATTATGAATTCCGGTAAATTACTGATTGATGCTGCGCCATATGACGGTAGGGATTACTCAATAGAATTGCAATTGCCCCCGTTGAGTGTGACTACTTTCAAAATTTCATGATATAAACAGGGAAAAACCATAACCTTAAAAACTGTAAACAGTATTGATTGCGTATATCGATACTGTTTTCTTTTTATACAGGTCAATTACAACGTTTGCGCAAAATAAAAATAAAAATAGTTAGAATATGGAACTTGCTTTTTTTGTATTTTTGACGACATTTAAAAGCCTTACTTTTAACAATATATACAATGATTACAAATACAGAATTAGAATTTAAAGGAGATTTATATCCATCAAAAATAGTTTCTTTTGAACATGATGCTGATTCGGTCTATTTTCATACTGGCAATAGCGTAATATTAAAAATAACCGTATTACGAGACAGCGTAATTCGTTTTCGTTATACCACAAAAGGATATTTCAGCAAAGATTTTTCATATGCGATAGATAAAAGTTATTCACAAGGATATAATTTTCTTGATGTAACCGAAGAGGATGAATTTTATAAAATACAAACCAGTAAAGTAAAATGTATAATTCAAAAAACAGATATGAGAGTGTCTGTTTTAGATTTGAATGACAATACCTTGCTCGAAGATGAATTGGGTTTCCATTGGGAAGAGAGTTATGAGTATGGCGGCAATATCGTAAAAATGAGTAAGGCTTCAAAGGATGGAGAATGTTTTTATGGCTTAGGCGATAAGGCAACTCAAATGAATTTGAAAGGAAAAAGACTAGAGAATTTCGCGACAGATCAATATGCTTTTCAAAAAGATCAAGAACCATTATATAAAGTAGTTCCTTTCTACATAGGATTGCAGAACAAACAGGCGTATGGAATCTTCTTCGACAATACGTTTAGAACTTTTTTTGATTTTTGTCATGAAAGAAGAAATGTAACTAGTTTTTGGTCAGAAGGAGGAGAGATGAATTATTATTTCATCTATGGACCCCAGATGGAAGATGTTGTCACAAGTTATACTGACTTGACTGGTAAACCAGAATTACCACCTTTATGGGCTTTGGGATACCATCAATGTAAATGGAGCTATTATCCGGAAAGTAATGTGAAGGAAGTAGCCGCAAAATTCAGGGAATTAAAGATTCCTTGTGATGCGATATATTTGGATATCGATTACATGGAGGGTTTTAGATGTTTTACTTGGAACAAAGAATATTTTCCAAATCCAAAACGAATGGTAGCAGAATTAGCCGAAGATGGCTTTAAAACAGTTGTTATCATCGATCCAGGCATAAAAATAGACAAAGAATATTCAGTATATAAAGAGGCTTTAGAAAAAGATTATTTTTGCAAAAGAGCCGACGGTCCTTATATGAAAGGAAAAGTATGGCCTGGAGAATGCAATTTCCCTGATTATACTAATCCCGAAGTGAGAGAATGGTGGGCTGGATTGTTTAAAGAATTAATTTTGGATATTGGCGTAAAAGGAGTTTGGAATGATATGAATGAGCCTGCGGTAATGGAAGTTCCTAACAAAACTTTCCCAATGGATGTGCGTCATGACTATGACGGGAATCCATGCAGTCATAGAAAAGCTCATAATATTTACGGTACTCAGATGGCTAGAGCAACCTATCATGGTGTAAAGCGTTATGCATATCCCAAGAGGCCTTTCATAATAACAAGATCTGCCTATGCAGGAGCACAACGTTATTCGTCGTCTTGGACAGGCGATAATGTTGCGACTTGGGAGCATTTATGGATTGCAAATATTCAGGTACAAAGGATGTCTATTTCAGGAATGGGATTCACTGGTTCTGATATTGGTGGATTTGCCGAGCAGCCGTCAGGAGAGCTCTATACGCGTTGGATTCAATTGGGTGTTTTTCATCCTTTTTGTAGGACGCACTCCTCTGGAGACCATGGGGAACAAGAACCTTGGGCATTTGATGAAGAAGTGATCGATATCACAAGAAAATTTGTTAACCTGCGTTACCAATTATTGCCTTATTTATATACGATGTTTTGGCAATATATTGAAGCTGGGGTGCCCATGCTCAAACCTTTAGTTTATTATGACCAAGAAGACACTCAAACACATTACCGAAATGATGAATTTGTTTTTGGAAATCAAATATTAGTATGTCCTATTTTAGAACCTAACGCTACTGGAAGGAGAATGTATATTCCTCGCGGTGAATGGTATAATTATTGGACAAATAATTTAGTGACAGGTGGCAAAGAAATATGGGTGGACACAAAATATGATGAAATCCCCGTATTCGTGAAGGCAGGTTCAGTTATTCCAAAGTACCCAGTTCAACAATATGTAGGCGAATTAGAGTTTGATGAATTGACGTTAGATTTTTATTATAAAGAAGGGAAAGAGAAGTCAGTAGTATATGAAGATGCGCAAGATGGTTATGACTACAAAAAAGGGAGGTATAGTTTTCTATCCTTTCAAGTAACAGGAAAGGAAACGGAACTTAATATTCAATTGCACAAAGAAGGTAAATACGATACTCCATATTCTAAGTATAAAATCAACCTGATTGGACTACCTTTCAAGGTTACAAGTATCGAAATTGACAATGAAAAGGTAGCTATCGATGTTGAAGCTCTAGAGAGGAATAACTATCTCGTTGTAGAGAAGGAATTTAATGTTTTGCACATTACAGGAGAATAGTAAAACAAAAAAACAATAAACTTTTAGATTTAATTTTATAAATTTAACTTTGTAGTAATTGTAATTTTGCTAATCTTATAAATTTATAATAATGAAAAAACAGTCGATACTTATAGTAGTTTGCACGATAGGGTTATTACTTTCCTGTGCGACGAATCCAATTACCGGAAAAAAAACATTGAATTTTGTATCCAATAGCGAACTTTTTCCTTCGTCTTTTCAACAGTACGGTACCTTTTTAAAAGAAAACAAAGTTATTTCAGGTACTGCTTATGCCAATAGTGTTGAAAAAGTGGGGGAGAAAATTAAAGTGGCTGCTGAAAAATATTTAGCCTCTTTAGGTCAAACGGAATATTTAAAAGATTACCGTTGGGAATATAAATTAGTAGAAAGCAAAGATGTTAATGCTTGGTGCATGCCAGGAGGGAAAATTGTCGTTTATTCGGGTATTTTACCTATAACCAAAGACGAAGCTGGTTTGGCAACAGTTATTGGTCATGAAGTTTCTCATGCTTTAGCTAATCACGGTGCACAACGAATGAGTGCAGCCCAAGTTCAAAGTATCGGTGCTGTTGGTGTTTCTCTTGCTACTGGTGGTAAAAGCGAAGAAAAACAACAAATGTGGCAACAATATTACGGTTTAGGTTCACAGGTGGGAGTGATGTTACCATTTAGTAGAAGTCATGAAAGTGAAGCTGATAAAATCGGATTAACTTTAATGGCAATAGCGGGGTACAATCCAGAACAAGCAATAGACTTTTGGACCAGAATGGCTGCTAATTCTAGTGGTCAAGGACAGCCCGAATTCCTTAGCACCCATCCTTCTGATGCAACTAGGATAGCCAATTTGAAAGCAATGGTACCAGAAGCGAAAGCTACTGCGGCAAAATTTGGAATAGTCTATAAATAACAAATAATTATTAAACTTTCATAAAAAAGTAAAGCCAGTTCATTTGAATTGGCTTTACTTTTTTAAATTTTGTTTGAGCTTTCAATATTTCCAATATTTATTGTGTTTGTTTCATAAAAATAAATAAATTCGTAAAAAAATACTAGATATGACAGCGTTGCAAAAAGGAGATAAGAAATTAATAAATGCCTGGGCTTTTTATGATTGGGCTAACTCTGTTTATAGTTTAGTTATTGCGACAGCTGTCTTTCCCATTTATTATGAAACTGTGACAAGTGGTAATAATGATATTGTTCATTTTTTAGGGAGTGAGTTTAATAACTCCTCACTACTGTCGTATTCTTTGTCATTTTCTTTCTTGATTGTGGCTTTACTGTCGCCCATTTTATCTGGAATTGCCGATTACAGTGGTAACAAGAAGCGTTTTATGCAGTTTTTTTGTTATTTAGGATCGCTCTCGGTAATGAGCTTGTACTTTTTTACGGGTCAAGATACTTTGTGGATTGGAATTTTAGGCACTGTTCTAGCTAGTATCGGTTTTTGGGGGAGTATCGTTTTTTATAATTCGTATTTGCCTGAAATTGCCCATCCTGAACAGCATGATAGAGTGAGTGCAAAAGGCTTCATGTTTGGTTATACAGGCTCTCTAATATTATTGGTTTTCAATTTGACCATGGTCATGATGCCAGAATGGTTTGGAATAACAGATAGCTCTTTACCGGCTAGGATTTCATTCTTATCAGTTGGGATCTGGTGGATTGGTTTTGCGCAAGTTACTTTTTACTATTTACCTAATAATGTGTTTCATAAGAAAGCTGAAAAGGATTTTATTTTTAATGGCTTAAGAGAACTTAAAGTAGTTGTAAAAAGTATAAATAAACAAACGGACCTTAAGCAATTTCTAACCGCTTTCTTTCTTTACAGCATCGGTGTTCAAACAGTGATATTACTGGCTGGGATTTTTGGAAAAAAAGAGCTGGGAATAGGAACAAGTAAATTGATTATAATAATTTTATTAATAAACGTAGTCGCTATTTTTGGAGCTTTTTTGTTTTCCAGGATTTCAGAAAAGATCGGAAACATAAAAACACTCAAATTAACTATTGTAATTTGGTGTCTTATTTGTTTTGCTGCTTATCTATTAGACGCTAAAAACGAATACATTGACATCCATTTTTATGCTCTTGGAGGTACGATAGGAATGGTTTTAGGTGCTATACAATCTTTGTCGCGATCTACTTATTCAAAACTATTACCGGAGACAGAGGACCATGCAACTTATTTTAGTTTCTTTGATGTAACAGAGAAAATCGCGATAGTTGTTGGGACCTTTATTTTTGGTTTTGTTGCATCCATTACTAACTCTATGCGAGATTCGTTTTTCATCTTAGCCATATTCTTTTTATTAGGGTATATTGTTCTTAGTTTTATGAAGGAGAGCAAAAAAGTATAAATGGATTTTGATTTGGACTTACATAAAAAAAACTAGTCGTAATATAGATAGAAGCGCTTGCAGGGACTAATCTTGCAAATCAGATAATACATTAGTCAATTTGATAAAAAGCTCCAAAACAACTTTCATTTATTTTTATTGCTATTTAAATAATACTCTTTAGTTTCTTTTTTTTATTAAGGCTGTTTTTTCTATTTTTAGTGATATATTAATTAATAGATTTGTTTTGGCATAAAGATTGACTCTTTTATGGACTTAGTGAATAACTAGGGATATTATAATTATGTTGATACTAAAAGTGTCGAAACCCCGTGTTTATTCATAAATTTAAATTTTTTAATGACAAAAAGACTCATATATAATTATGTCAAATCATAAAATAGTTACAATAGACAATCTGTCACTTCAGGAATATGATACAGAAGCTGAATTAATACCATTATTGACTCCTGAGGATGAGGAAGAGATGATTAACGAGGAATTACCGGACTCACTGCCAATTTTGCCTTTACGCAACATGGTTTTGTTTCCAGGTGTCGTAATTCCCATTACGGCAGGCCGTGATAAATCGATTAAACTAATCAATGACGCAAATGCGGCAGGGAAAACGATAGGCGTGGTTACCCAAAAAAATGAACAAGATGAAGATCCGACTACGGACGACATTCATAAAATAGGTACCGTTGCCAGAATATTAAGGGTTTTAAAAATGCCTGATGGGAACACGACTGTTATTCTTCAAGGGAAAAAGCGTTTTGAAATTGAATCTGTAGTTTCAGAAGATCCTTATATTACCGCAAGCATCAAGGAGTTTGAAGAGAGCAGACCTGAAAGTAAAGACACTGAGTTTTTGGCTATTCTTGAGTCTGTAAAGGAATTAGCGATACAAATAATAAAAGAGAGTCCGAACATTCCGAGCGAGGCAACATTTGCTATTAAGAATATTGAAAGCCAATCTTTCTTGATTAATTTTGTTACTTCTAACATGAATTTGTCTGTTAAAGAAAAACAGGATCTGCTGGCAATTAGTGATTTAAAAAACAGAGCGTTAGAAACGCTACGTTACATGAATATCGAGTTACAGAAACTCGAATTAAAAAACGATATTCAATCTAAAGTTCGTTTTGACTTAGATCAACAACAAAGAGAATATTTTCTTCAACAACAAATGAAAACGATTCAAGAGGAATTGGGTGGTTCTTCACAAGAAGAAGAGATGGACGAAATGCTGCTTAAATCCAAGTCTAAGAAATGGGATGAAAAAACCAAAAAACATTTCGAAAAAGAATTGTCAAAAATGCGTCGGATGAATCCGCAAGCTCCGGATTTTGGAATTCAAAGGAATTACTTAGAGCTGTTTTTAGAATTGCCTTGGAATGAATATTCAAAAGACAATTTCGACTTAAAGCGCGCGCAAAAAATACTGGATCGAGATCATTTCGGATTAGAAGATGTTAAGAAGAGAATGATCGAGCATTTGGCAGTTTTGAAATTACGAAATGACATGAAATCGCCTATCATTTGTTTGACAGGGCCTCCGGGAGTAGGAAAAACTTCTATAGGAAAGTCTGTTGCTGAAGCGTTAGGAAGGGAGTATGTCCGCATTTCTCTTGGTGGTTTACGCGATGAGGCAGAAATAAGAGGGCATAGAAAAACCTATATTGGTGCGATGCCCGGAAGAATCATGCAAAGTTTAAAAAAAGCAGGTACATCAAATCCAGTTTTTGTATTGGATGAAATCGATAAATTATCGATAAGTAGTCAAGGTGATCCTTCCTCGGCGTTATTGGAAGTATTGGATCCAGAACAAAACAATTCATTTTACGATAATTTTCTAGAGATGGGATATGATTTGTCTAAAGTCATGTTTATAGCTACTTCCAACACAATGTCTTCTATTCAACCTGCATTGAGAGACCGTATGGAGGTTATAAAAATGTCAGGTTATACTATTGAAGAAAAAGTAGAGATTGCTCGTCAACATTTGTTACCCAGACAATTAAAAGAACACGGTTTAACAGCTAAGGATTTAACCATAGGTAAGAAACAACTTGAAAAAATTGTTGAAGGATATACTCGTGAATCTGGTGTTCGTGGTTTAGAAGCTAAAATTGCGCAAGTAATACGTAATGCAGCCAAGTCTGTCGCAATGGAAGAGGAGTACAATAAAAAAGTGACCGATGCAGATATAGTTAAGATACTTGGTGTGCCTAGATTGGAAAGAGATAAATATGAAAGCAATGATGTGGCAGGCGTTGTCACTGGATTAGCTTGGACTAGTGTAGGCGGGGATATTCTTTTTATAGAATCTTTAATCTCTCCTGGAAAAGGGAATATGACCATCACGGGTAACTTAGGGACCGTAATGAAAGAATCGGCTACAATAGCATTAGAATATATTAAAGCAAACACGCAACTACTGGGGTTGGATCCAGATATGATATCGAAATATAATATCCACTTGCACGTTCCTGAAGGAGCAACGCCAAAAGATGGGCCTAGTGCCGGTATAGCGATGTTGACTTCTCTGGTATCTGTATTCACCCAAAAAAGAGTGAAGAAAAACATGGCCATGACTGGTGAAATTACATTAAGAGGCAAGGTGTTGCCTGTAGGTGGAATAAAGGAAAAAATATTGGCCGCAAAACGTGCAAATATTAAAGAGATTATTCTCTGTCATGAAAATAAAAGCGATATCGACGAAATAAAACCTGAATATATAGAAGGTCTAACATTTCATTACGTTAAAGAAATGAATGACGTTTTGAAAATTGCTATTACCGATCAAAAAGTTAAAAATTCCAAAATATTGTAAGTAATCTTCGTGGTTTCTAAATGTAAATTCCAAAATCTAATCTTAAGATAATTAAGTGATGGTTTTGGAATTTTATTTATGTGGTATTTGAAGATATATAATGAGTATTTTTGGTATTATAATTTTATCTTCGCATTTGAGTTCTATTTTACGAAAACAGAGACAAAAAGCATGTCCAAAAAACTCTTACTATTCTTGTTGCTATTTATTTGTACTGTGTCTTACGGTCAAATAGGAGGAAAGTATACTTATCAGTTTTTGAATTTGGTTACCTCGCCCAGGCAGGCAGCTCTTGGGGGAAAAACTATAACTATTTATGATGATGATGTGAATCAAGTTAATTTTAATCCTGCAACCATAAATTTAGAAATGCACAACCATTTGGCGTTAAATTACGGAAATTATTTTAATGAGGTCACATACGGGACTGCTTCATATGCTTATACCTATGATCGTCATTTGCAAACGTTTCAGGCTGGGGTTAATTATGTAAATTATGGTAAGCTTGAAGGCTATGACGAAAACGGTCAGTTTACAAGTGATTTTTCCGGAAGTGAAATAGCGATTTCCGTAGGCTATGCTTACAACATCCCATATACAACAATTCATTTAGGAGTAAACGCCAAATTGATTTCTTCTGCACTTGAAAGTTACTCTTCATTTGGTGGCGCAATAGATCTTGGCGCCATTTTTATTGATGAAAGGAATGATGTTAATTGGGGCTTGGTAATACGAAATATTGGTACTCAATTTACCACCTATTCCGGAGAAAACGAAAAATTACCAATGGAAATTCTTTTCGGGGTTTCACAGGAATTAGAGCATGTCCCCATTCGGTGGCATCTTACTTTAGAAAATCTACAACAATGGAATATTGCTTTTTCTAATCCAGAAAGGGCTGAATCATCAATTGATGGAAATACAACTGAAGAAAAGGTTTCGCTTATAAATAATGCAGTGCGTCATGTTATTTTCGGAGTGGAGTTGTTTCCTAAAAAATCATTTAATATTCGGTTGGGATATAATTTTAGAAAAGCAGAGGAATTACGTATTCTAGAACAGCGTAATTTTTCGGGAGTTTCACTAGGGTTTGGGTTAAAAATGAATAAACTGAAATTTAATTATTCTTATTCACGTTATACTTTAGCAGGCAACACGAGTCTGTTTGGGTTAACAATCAATCTCCAATAGCGAGTCGTGAAGGAAAGACGGTCTTTTTTGGGCTGCTGATAGTTTGACTTTTAACGATTAATGAGCATTATTTTGAAAATAGCTAACCAAAGTATACGACACCTAGTAGAAGAGCATTTTGAGTATTTACTTCTGAAAACGGCATTAAGTAAAATAAGTTTGCTAAAAAAGAATTAGATATTATAGAATTAGTTTAGTAACATTAAAATTATAAAATTGAAAAAAATTACTATCGCCATTGATGGATTTTCATCGACAGGGAAAAGTACCTTGGCAAAACAACTCGCTAATCATTTAGGATATGTTTATGTTGATACAGGTGCCATGTATCGTGCCATTACATTATTTGCAATGCAGAAAGAATACATAGGAAGCGATTTTTTTGATAAAGAAAAATTAATAAGTAGCCTGTCATCGATACAATTGCAGTTTAAGTTCAATCCGGATTTGGGTTTTGCCGAAATGTTTCTGAACAATGTTAATGTAGAAAAGGAAATCAGAACTATTGAAGTATCCAGTTTCGTGAGCAAAGTGGCCGAAATATCTGAAGTGCGTACCAAATTAGTGGAGCAACAAAAAGAAATGGGAAAGAACAAAGGAATTGTTATGGATGGCAGAGATATTGGGACTGTTGTTTTTCCAGAAGCAGAATTAAAAATATTCATGACTGCAAGCGCAACTACTAGAGCAAAAAGGCGTTATGACGAACTCGTGCAAAAAGGAGATAATGTAAGCTTTGAGGAAGTTTTGAAAAACGTGGAAGAACGTGACTATATTGATACTCATAGAGATAACTCTCCGCTGATAAGAGCAGAGGATGCAATAGAAATTGATAATTCAGATCTTAGCCGAGAAGAGCAATTTAATATTGTTTTGGGATTAGCAAATAAGATTACAGATATAAACTAAATGTTTGCATATCTCAATTTAAGTACTAGATTTACGACTTGTTATTCTGTAAAAACAAATGATTTATAAGATGGGAATTAAAAATAGATTGACGATCATGAGTTTTCTTCAATTCTTTGTTTGGGGAGCGTGGTTGATTACAATTGCAAATTACTGGTTTGGTACGATGCAGTGGGACGGAACGCAGTTTGGCCTTGTTTTTGGGACGATGGGAATCGCTTCTTTATTTATGCCAACATTAACTGGGATTATTGCTGATAGATGGATTAATGCTGAAAAGCTATATGGAGCGTTACATATTTTATATGGAGTAGTTTTATTCTTTATCCCGCAAGTCGTAACACCTGAAACATTTATTTATGTAATGCTTTTGGCAATGTGTTTTTATATGCCAACGATTGCTTTGAGTAACTCGATTTCTTTTACCGCCCTCAAATTAAATAATAAAGATTTAATTAAAGATTTTCCACCAATACGAGTTTGGGGAACAATAGGTTTTATCGCTGCGATGTGGATTACTAACTTAACGGGCAATAAGGCAACAGCAAATCAATTTTATATCGCCGGTTTGTCTGCACTTCTTCTTGGACTTTATGCGTTTACTTTACCAAAATGTAAGCCAGAGCGATTGTCTAAAGAGAATGCCACATTAATGGAAACATTAGGATTAGAATCCTTTAAGTTCTTTGCAGACTATAAAATGGCTTTATTTTTTATTTTCTCTATGTTTTTGGGAGGTGCATTGCAATTGACGAACGCATACGGAGATGTATTCTTGGATGAATTTAAACATTTTCCAAAATATGCTGATTCCTTTGTGGTTGAATATTCAACTATTATAATGTCAATTTCTCAAATTTCAGAGACCTTATTTATTCTTGCTATTCCTTTTTTTCTAAAACGTTTTGGTATAAAGCAAGTAATGTTGATTAGTATGTTAGCGTGGGTACTGCGTTTTGGATTATTTGCTTATGGAAATCCAACAGATGGTTTATGGATGATCATTATGTCTTGTGTGGTTTATGGAATGGCATTTGATTTCTTTAATATTTCAGGATCTTTGTTTGTTGAAACCAATACAGAACCAAAAAACCGTTCGTCAGCACAAGGGTTATTCATGATGATGACTAATGGTTTTGGAGCAGTTTTAGGAAGCTTTACTTCAGGATGGGCTATTGATAAATATTTTACAAAGTCATTTAATAGTGCGAATGATTTGGCTGGTTTTCTTGAAACAGAAACAACGAACCCTAAGATGTTGGAGTTCATTAAAAATCAAGGGAGTTTAATTTCCACTGACGGCCTACTGAGTAAAGAAATTTTCATGAAGGACTGGCATACGATTTGGTTGGCCTTTGCGATTTACGCTTTGATAATCGCCATCGCTTTTGCTATTTTGTTCAAACATAAACACAATCCGGAGGTAGTTGCTGCTGCCGTAAGTCATTAACCTTGTGATAATGTAACTACAGACCTGATACCCATCAAAAAGTATCAGGTCTTTATATTTGTTTTGGCTATGAATTATGCCGAGAATCACGATTGAGGCCATCTAGCCCCGATTGACCAAATATCCTTGAAGTGCTATGGAGAGATAAAGGCGAAAGCGGGTGTGATGCTTGCAAAAATATATATAATTAGTCGATATTGACAATCAGCAACTTACGGTTTACGGGTCGTTTATTTTCAAACTAAAATAAACTTGAAAATTAGAGATAGATGTATTACCTTTGCAGTCCTTTAGGTGAATAAGAGTTTCCTCTAGGGTTAAATTAATTATACAAACAACTTCTGTTGTTTTCTATCACTTCATGAAACTCGAGAAAATACAGAATACAAATTTTTATCAGCATGTCTGAACAAGTAAAATCACAAGAAGAGTTTTTAGCAAATTTTAACTGGCACAACTTTGAAGAAGGTATCGATCCAGTTGATCAAAAAAACTTAAAAGAATTCGAAGAATTAGTTTCAAAAACATTTATTTCTACTGATCAAGAAGAAGTAGTAGACGGAACAGTTGTAAGAATTACAGATAGAGACGTTATCGTTGATATCAACGCAAAATCTGAAGGTGTTATTTCACTGAACGAATTCCGTTACAACCCAAATTTAAAAGTAGGTGATACTGTTGAAGTATTAATCGACATCCGTGAAGACAAAACTGGACAACTAGTTTTATCTCACAGAAAAGCACGTACTATCAAATCATGGGATAGAGTTATTTCGGCTAACGAAACAGGAGAAATCGTTAATGGTTTTGTAAAATGCAGAACTAAAGGTGGTATGATCGTAGATGTTTTCGGAATTGAAGCGTTTTTACCAGGATCTCAAATTGACGTTAAGCCAATTAGAGATTACGATATATACGTAAACAAAACAATGGAATTCAAAGTTGTGAAAATCAACCATGAATTTAAAAACGTTGTTGTATCTCACAAAGCGCTTATTGAAGCGGATATTGAAATACAGAAAAAAGAAATCATCGGTCAATTGCAAAAAGGACAAGTATTAGAAGGTGTTGTTAAAAACATTACTTCTTATGGTGTCTTTATTGACTTAGGTGGAGTTGATGGATTAATTCACATTACTGACCTTTCTTGGAGTCGTATTAACCACCCAAGTGAAGTTCTTGAATTAGACCAAAAACTAAACGTTGTAATCCTTGATTTCGATGATGAGAAAACAAGAATTCAATTAGGATTGAAACAATTAAACGCTCACCCTTGGGATGCTCTTGATGCTAAATTAGCAATTGGAGACAAAGTAAAAGGTAAAGTAGTTGTAATCGCCGATTACGGTGCTTTCATCGAAGTTGCTGAAGGTGTTGAAGGTTTAATCCACGTTTCTGAAATGTCATGGTCTACTCATTTACGTTCTGCTCAAGATTTCGTAAAAGTAGGTGATATTGTTGAAGCTCAAATTTTAACATTAGACAGAGATGACCGTAAAATGTCATTAGGTATCAAACAATTGTCTCAAGACCCTTGGACTGATATTACTTCTAAATATCCTGTAGGTTCTAAACATTCAGGTATCGTTAGAAACTTTACAAACTTTGGTATTTTCGTAGAACTTGAAGAAGGTATCGACGGATTGATTTATATCTCAGACCTTTCTTGGACTAAGAAAATCAAACACCCATCAGAATTTGTTAATGTTGGAGAGAAATTGGATGTAGTTGTATTAGAATTAGATGTTGAAGGACGTAAATTATCTTTAGGTCACAAACAAACTACTCCTAATCCTTGGGATAAATATGAGGAGTCTTTCGCTGTGGGAACTGTACACAACGGTGAGATTTCTGAAATAGTTGACAAAGGAGCTACTGTAGAATTCGGAGAAGATATCGTTGCTTTCATTCCTACTCGTCACCTTGAAAAAGAAGATGGTAAGAAATTGAAAAAAGGAGAATCTGCTGATTTCAAAGTAATCGAATTTAACAAAGAATTCAAAAGAGTTGTTGCCTCTCACACTGCTATCTTCCGTGAAGAAGAAGAGAAAAATGTGAAAGCTGCTACTTCTAATAATTCTTCTTCATCTGCAAACGCAGCTGCCTCTACTTTAGGGGATAGTAATGATATGCTTGCAGCATTGAAAGCTAAAATGGAAAAGGGAGAGAAAAAATAATTCTCAATCTTTCTTATAATAGTAAAGCCCCACAGTAATGTGGGGCTTTTTTTGTTTAGTATTAGATTACTTTTCCAATAAGACTTGAGATAAGCAAAATTTTTAGACCGTTCTTCGCTCCCGCGAGTAGGGTTCTTAAAATTCATTTTGCGTAATTTTTATGTCGTCCTACTGATTGTTCGGAATAGTTGTCAATAGATTGACTGGCCTTCAGTCAAAATTAGCGGTGCGTTTTGCTTTTAGAACATTGATAATTAATTTATTTTAAAAATAATTCTACTTTTTTAAATCCAGATCTGCTTTCTTAGCGTAAATGCTTTAATATAACTTAAATAAATAGATTTATGAAAACTAGAAAATTTTTATCGTTAGCATTATTCGCATTAGTATTTGGTGCAACATCATTCGCTCAAAAAACAGTTATGGTTGGTGGAGCTGCTATGTATCCCGCTAAAAATATTATTGAAAATGCGGTTAATTCTAAAGACCACACAACATTAGTGGCAGCGGTAAAAGCAGCTGATTTGGTTGAAACTCTTCAAGGAAATGGGCCATTCACTGTTTTTGCTCCAACAAATGCTGCATTTGAAAAATTACCAATGGGAACTGTAGAAACATTGTTAAAACCTGAGAATAAAAAAATGTTACAAACTATTCTTACTTACCATGTAATTGCAGGTAAAATGAACTCTAATGATATTGCAAAAGCAATAAAAATGGGGAATGGTAAGGCTATGCTGAAAACAGTAAGTGGGGGAACATTGACCGCTTCGATGAAAGGTAAAAAACTATATATCACGGATGAAAAAGGAGGCATGTCACAAGTAACTATTGCTGACGTTAATCAGTCAAACGGTGTAATTCATGTGATTGATTCGGTTTTATTGCCAAAATCATAATATTAATAAAAGGTTGATTTTGGTCAATTGAGAAGTCCTGTATTTATTACGGGACTTTTTTTATTAAAAAACCCCAATTCTAATTTTAGAATTGGGGTTTTCATTTTTTAGTATGCTGCAATTATCTTAAAATCGCTCCAAGTTCAGTTTCAAAACTCTTTTGTAATTTACCCATAATTTTGTCAATTTGGGTATCAGTCAATGTTTTAGAGGAATCCTGAATAATAAAACTTACGGCATACGATTTTTTACCTTCTGGAAGATTGTCGCCTTGATACACGTCAAATAGATTGACGCTTTTTAGCAGGCTTTTTTCTGTTTGTCTCGCAATTGTATAAATAGTATCATACGTTACATTTTGATCGATTAACAGAGCTAAATCTCTACGTACTTCAGGATATTTAGGAATGTCAGTAAATTTTATTTTGCCCGAGATCGCTTTTATGATAACGTCCCAGTTAAAATCGGCGTAAAATACTTCTTGTTTGATTCCAAAATGTTTTAATATTGATTTCTTAACCACGCCAAACTCTACCAATGCGTTATGACCGGTTCCTATTGCAATCCCCTCTGAAAACACGTCGGATGTTACAGGGCTATTTTGTGTTTTTTGTATGCCAAATCTAGCTAGAACGGCATCTACATAACCTTTAAACAGAAAGAAATCAGATGGTTTTTGACTCGTGGTCCAGCTTTCTTTGTTCCTATTTCCTGAAACTAATAAAGTCAAATGTTTGTGTTCTTCAAATCCAGAAAGAAACTTATGGTATGATTTTCCAAATTCGAATAATTTTAAATCAGCATTTTTTCGATTTATATTATAGGATATCGCTTCTAGTCCTGAAAACAGTAGAGATTGTCTCATAGTCGCTAAATCATTACTCAAAGGATTTAACATCGTAACGTTATGTTCTTCCTTTAGAGCGTCGGAGAGCTTTACATATGTTGCAGTTGTCAATGAGTTTGCCATCATTTCGTGAAAACCTTGTGAGTTCAATTGTGTGGCAACTATGTTTTGCAGTTTATAATCTTCGTTTCTGGGAGAATTTGAAATTGTAGCATTCAGTTTTTTTGAAAAGTTGATGTTGTTATAGCCGTAAACCCTTAAGATTTCTTCAATAACATCAATTTCTCTCTGCACGTCAACACGGTAGGAGGGAATAGTTAATCCCAGTCCATATTCTGAAACGCTATTTACTTTTATTTCTAATGAAACTAAAATCTGCTTAATGGTGTCTTTCGGAATTTCCTGACCGATAATTTTTGCAGCATTCGCAAAATTTAAAAACACTGAAAAATCTTCTATTTTCTTTTGGTAAATGTCGCTCACATCTGATGTGATTTCACCACCAGCAACTTCTTGAATTAATAGAGCAGCGCGTTTTAGCGCATATGCAGTTATTGTTGGGTCAATTCCTCTTTCAAAACGGAAAGAAGCATCTGTATTTAATTGGTGTCTTTTTGCTGTTTTTCTTATGCTGACAGGATTAAAATAAGCACTTTCTAAGAATATGGAAGTGGTATGTTCTGACACTCCTGAATTTTTACCTCCAAAAACTCCAGCGATACATAAGGGCCCTTTTTCATCGCAAATCATTAAGTCTTCTTCATGCAACGTGCGCTCAACATCATCCAAAGTAGTGAATTTTGTATCCGATTCTAATGTTTTTACAATGATTTTTCCGTTTATTTTTGAAGCGTCAAAAGCATGTAAAGGCTGTCCTAAATCATGTAAAACATAATTGGTAACATCAACAATATTATTCTTCGGATTCAAGCCAATTGCTTTTAATCGGTCTTGGAGCCATTTTGGTGACGGTTTAACGGTTATACCTGAAATGGTTACGCCACAATATCTGGGTGCCAATTGTGGCTCCGCTATAATGGTGTCAATTTTAAGTGTCCTCATGTCAATTCTAAAATTGCTCACTGAAGGAGTAATGAATTCTACATTGACGCCGTTTCTTATCAAACCTGCTCTCAAATCACGAGCTGTCCCTAAATGACTCATTGCATCGGCACGGTTTGGAGTTAACCCAATTTCGAATATCTCATCATTCTCAATTTTAAAAACTTCTGCAGCAGCTGTACCGGTAGTCAATGAAGCGTCAAGGACCATGATGCCATCATGACCGTCCCCAAGACCTAGTTCGTCTTCGGCACAAATCATTCCGTGACTTTCTTGTCCTCGGATTTTTCCTTTTTTAATGGTAAAAGCAACACCTTCTTTATCATATAGTACCGTTCCAATTGTAGCAACGGGTACTTTTTGCCCAGCATCAACATTGGTGGCACCACATACAATTTGTATAGTGGTTCCATTGCCTATGTCTACCGTCGTTAATTTCAGTCTATCGGCATCGGGATGAGGAATACAAGTAAGAACATGGCCCACTACGATACCCTCTAATCCACCTTTTACGGATTGGTATTTTTCGACTACCTCTACTTCTAAACCTAAATCTGTAAGTAAAGCTGCCGTTTTTTCTGAATCCCAGTCTATTTTAATGAATTGTTTTAACCAATTGTATGATATTTTCATCTGTAATTTTTAATAAGATTGCAAATATAAGGATTGCAGTTTGTAGTAAGAAACAATTTTTTTGGTTTTTTAGGACATTGTCTTGCAAGTTGATTAACTTAGTAAAGATAGTATTTGTTAAAAAATTTAAACAAAAATTTATGAATAACATAAAAATATCTTTTTAAATAAATTGATATGAAAAATTTATGCTATTAGTTGAACGAATAATGCTATAGCTATCGTTTTGTTAAGGCTATATTTGAGAAAATTAAAACTTGAGAAGATGAGCAACATAGCACAAAGACCTGAATTTAAGGCAACGTATGATAATTATATAGGCGGAAAATTTGTATCACCAATCGGGGGTCAATATTTTGATGTAGTTTCACCTATTGACGGAAAAGTATTCACTAGAGCGGCACATTCAACTAAAGCGGATTTGGATCTGGCTGTGGATAAGGCACATGAAGCATTTCAAAGTTGGGGAAAAACCTCTGTTACTGAACGTAGTAATCTATTAAATAAGATTGCACAGGTTATGGAAGATAATTTGGAGTATATTGCCGCGGTCGAAACTGTCGATAATGGTAAAGCAATCCGTGAAACCTTAGCTGCAGATATTCCTTTAGCAATAGATCATTTTAGATACTTTGCTGGGGTGATACGAGCTGAAGAAAGTTCGATTGCGGAATTGGATTCGCAAACGGTTTCGATAGCGCTAAGCGAACCTTTGGGAGTTATAGCACAAATTATACCTTGGAACTTTCCTATACTAATGGCAGTTTGGAAACTGGCACCCGCACTTGCGGCAGGAAACACAGTAGTTTTAAAACCTGCGGAAAGTACACCAATTTCAATTCTCGTTTTGATGGAATTGATAGGAGATATACTGCCTCCGGGAGTTATAAATATTGTTAATGGTTTTGGAGCTGAGCTTGGAAGAGCTTTGGTAACAAACAAAAAAGTGTCAAAAGCTGCTTTTACAGGTTCTACAACAACAGGACGTTTAGTAATGCAATATGCCACTGAAAATATCATCCCAGTTACTCTTGAATTAGGGGGTAAATCACCAAATATTTTCATGAAGTCCGTAGGAGACGCTGATGACGATTTCTTTGATAAAGCCATAGAGGGAGCGGTAATGTTTGCTTTAAATCAAGGTGAGATCTGTACCTGTCCTTCAAGACTTTTAGTTCATGAGGATATTTATGATAAATTTATTGCAAGAGTAATTGAAAGAACGGGAGCAATAAAGATGGGACATCCGTTAGACAAAACTACTATGATGGGGGCGCAGGCCTCATTGGTACAAAAAGAAAAAATATTATCTTATATAAAACTAGGTAAGGAAGAAGGTGCCGAGTTATTAATAGGTGGTGATGTAAAAAAACTTGGAGGTGAACTAGATGGTGGATATTACATTCAACCAACACTTTTTAAAGGGAATAATAAAATGAGAATTTTTCAGGAAGAAATTTTTGGACCAGTTTTAGCAGTTACTACTTTCAAAACTACCGAGGAAGCCATTGCTATTGCAAATGACACTATGTATGGACTGGGTGCAGGGCTTTGGACACGTGACGCACATGAAATTTATCAGGTTCCAAGAGCGATTCAGGCAGGTCGTGTATGGATTAATCAATACCATTCTTATCCTGCAGGTGCTCCTTTTGGTGGTTATAAACAATCAGGGATAGGACGTGAAAACCATAAAATGATGCTTGGACATTATCGTCAAACGAAAAATATGCTAATTTCGTACGACAAAAAGAAATTAGGTTTCTTTTAGTAGAAAATTGATTATTGATTAATAGTAGACCTGACAGATTGTATAATTTGTCAGGTTTTATTTTAAATTAAAAAAAAATGACAAAAAGAATTGATGCTACAGAAAAAGCAACAGAATTGATTAAAATATTGCAGGAAAAACATGGAGATTTAATGTTCTATCAGGCAGGAGGATGTTGTGAGGGGTCGCAGCCCCAGTGCTTTGAAAAAGGAGGGTTTTATCAGAGGATGGGAGATGTTTGCATTGGATCGATTGAAGAAACCGAATTCTGGGTCGACAAAGATTTGTTTGAGTACTGGAAGCATGCCCATTTTACTTTGAAAGTGATTGACGCATTTGGAGTAGGCGGATTTTCACTGGAAACACCTTTGAAGAAAACTTTCCAAATTGAATACCGGATTTTTACCCCAGAGGAAGAACGCAATCTAGAGGCCGTAAAATACATTGAATAAACTAGTTTACGTACAATAACTGGTACTGCTTTGGTGTTATTCCTTCGTGCTTTTTAAACAAGCGGATGAAGTAATTGCTGTCTTCGAAACCAGATAAGTGGCATACTTCGTTAATTTGTATGCTTGGGTTTTTTAGTAGTTTTTTGGCACAACGTATCTTTTCTTTGATGACAAATTCAATCGGACTCATTCCTAATTCTCTTTTAAAAAAGCGATAAAAAGAGGTGGTACTCATACAGCTTATGTCACTTAAATTTTTGAGACTTATGTTTTCTCTTAAATTTAAGCGGATGTAATCAAGTACCTGCGTTATTGGTGAATTGGGATCAGCATGTAAACCATCATCAATAGATTTTGCTGTTTGTGTCTGAACAATCCGAATCAACAACTCCTGCAAAGTCAAATCAGCTAGGACATCCTTAGTAACGGATGTACTCATACATTCTTTGATTAGCTTATTGATAGTGTTAGCCAGTTCGATATTATTGTAGAAATAGTAATTCTGATAATTCAAATGCCAAAATTGCTTGTTACCCTCTTTCGGGTATCGTTCATTTAGGAAATCTAAAGTATGTGTTATTTTTTGCTGGTCAATTGCAAGGGCCAGACATTGCGTCGGGTTATTTTTTGTGGCTTCGGGAAAGTCGATTTTCATTTCTACATTTGAAGGAATGACAACTGTTTCTCCAGGTAAATATTCAAAGCCTGGCTCATCAAAAAGATGCATTACCTTTTTACCTCTCAGCATACTGGTCACTACTAAATCGTTAAATTTCAAAGGAACCAGCTCGGAAGCTTTATAGGTTTCAAATAGATTCAGCTCACAATGGTTTAAATTGTAAACGGTTCTGTTTTCGACTAAAGTTTTCAGCGATTTTTCATTCGATAAACGTGGTGGATCTATGTAGTTGCGATTCATAATTGTAGTTTATAAAAAGGAAAGATAAACTTAATGAAAATAAACATATTAATAACCTGCATTTTTGTTAAAAACAATATAATCTAGTTTGTTAGCATTAGTTTTATAAAACTTCAATCCGCATTTTGCTTTACGAGGAAATTAGCAACTATTAGTTCTATCCAGTTTTCAAAATAAGCTGAGCTTCTTTTTGTAAGTTAGGAGTTTTGTCTTTTAAAGATTTAGAATTGGAAACTTTTTTCTTCTCCTGATTCTGAATATTTAATCGAAAATTCAAGTGTTTTAAGATTGGCTACTAAGTGTGCATATTCTTTTTCATTTGACCAAAGGATATTAATTTCCTCTTCAATAGTTTCGTCAAAAGCAACAGTTCCAAGAAATGCATTTGAGGTATTTCTTAACCTGATGATGTCTAATTGTTTCGTAACTACTTCTTTTTTCAGCCCTTCTTCAATATTTTTTAAGCTTAAGGTGGTTCTGTTAATTTCTTTGTGTCCATCTTTTCCTGCTTTAAGAACGGCATCATAATCATTTGCTCCAGCAAAAATATCTAAATACCAAATTTGAGGAATACCTGGCATAAACATTTGGATGGCTCTGGCCAATAGTAGTTTCTGCTCGTTTTCTCCTAATGCACTAAAATAAGTGGCATTCACTTGATAATAGGATATTTTTTTACCGTCTGCCCCATAAAGGTTTTTTACTTGACCGCCACGTTCAATGATAAGATCCATCATTTCTAAAATTTCCTCATCTTGCAATAGCCCTTTTTGGTAAACTCCATTTACCTCTTTGCCTTTTAGGTCCAAAATGGGTATGCCATCGTGACAACCGAGCATATTAACCGTTTTGAATCCTTTGGCAATAATTTCTTTTGCCCAAGTCATCAGTGCTTTATTCGTCGCTTTTTCGATAGCATGAATGGTTAAACCCGGTAGGAAAAAATCATAAATCGAATAGCCTTCATTAGCAACTTCATCATGCAAGTGCAATCCAAATTCTGCGTGAATTTCAGGAAGCAACACTAAATTATTTTTTTTAGCAATCTGATTAATTTTTTCTAAATAATCCCAAGTGCCTGGCTTGTTGAAAAAGTTCGTTTCGCCTACTTCTTTATGTAAATAGGCAAAGGCATCTAATCTCAAAATTTGGCCACCATAACTAGCAACTTTAGCCAAGACTTCTTCGTAGAATTCCCATACTAGTGGTGATTTTGCATTTACATCCATTTGACCTAAATAGGTTCGATTACTATTGACGATCTTTAGAATTTCCTCTTTAAATTCAGATTGATTTCCAAAATCCAATGTTTGTAAATCTTGATTTTCATCAATAGCGGTGTTTACTTTTCCACAAATCAGTAAAGTATTCTCTGGACTCAAATTTTGGATTGATTGTAAATCAATTATTGAGATTTTGTGGTAGGTGATTTTTTGGTAAAATGTATTCCAATACGGTCTTTCTGTGCCATCAGGAAATAGTACTTTTAAAATAGGAAGTCCTGATTTTCGCATAAAAAGCTTATCCAAAAATTCCTTTTTAGGAACAATTATACCCTCCTCATTCAGATTTCCATTTCCTTTCCAGAATTCATTCCAATTGATAAAAAAATCTTTGAATTTTGATTGTTCCCCGTTTTTAATTATGTCTTTAAATTGGGGTGAAGCAACAGATAAATGATTTAAGACTATGTCAAATTTCAACATAATATTCAATTCTTTTAAAGCTACTAAATCTTCTTTTGAAACTAACTCTTCGTTAATGGCATAATTTATAATCGAAAAACCTCTGTCCAAGTCGCTATTAAAAAAGGTGGGTAAAACATAAAATTGGGAAAATGTATTTTCGAACTGAGGCATTTTTAGCATGCTTACAATATCACTCAAATTAGTCCCAATACTATCCGGATAGGCATTTAACATGACTCCGTTACTACTATTCATTGTCTTTTTTTTACTATGATTTACTGTGGTCATTTCTTTTTATTAATAATTATTGAATTGGAATAGTATAATAATTTTTTTTCTGTTCGATCAGTAGTTTATCAATCTGTTGAGCAGGCTAATAATAAAATAACGTTTTAAATTATTTATAACGTTGTCAAATATACTAAAGAATTTAAAAATAATTCAAAGCAGAACTAATGTAAATCACATAAAAATTGTTTTTTTTTGTGCACTACGAATTATCTTACTGTCTTCAATAGTCTTGGTTAGTGAAATTTTCAGGAAGAATTTTTGTCTTTGTAAACCGATCTATTTCGTTTTGAATGTCACTCGGGAGTGCTTTTTTATTTGTAATATATCAAGTAAAAATATAGCTAGTAAGATGTTTTTGACGATGCTGCACTTTGTGGTCTGAGGATTGACATTAAGTTGCTCGTAAATTTGATGCATGCTAGTCCTTTTGTTTTTTTTAATTGTCAATATGTGATTTCCATAATTTCAAAAATTCTATCTTCATTTGCTAATTTTAATACTGCTTTGTCTCCCACTTTCTTGTTTGTCAATATTCTAGCGATAGGGGAAATAAAGGATATTTTTCCTTTGGCAATGTTAGCTTCATCAACACCTACAATTTGATAGCATTGCAGTTTTGTGTCTTCACCAATTTTAAGAGTTATTAATGTTCCAAACCGAACTTCATTTTGCGGTTGCTTACTTAAATCAATTATTTGTGCAGTAACAATTCGTTCGTTCAACAATTGCAATTTTGCGCTTATATAATTTGATGCGATTCTACTTTCCTTTTCATTGGTGCTATCTAGATGCTCTCTTTCATCAATAAGCTGCTGTTTTTCGTCCAGAAGTTCATCCATTCCGACTTGTGTAACGTAATTAGTTACATTTGCGGGTAAGTCGGCTCTGGGTGCGACAATAGGAATTTCTTCCTGATCTTCTTCTCTAACAAATCCTCTACTCATAGTTTGTCTCATTTTAATGACAAATTTCCCTCTTATTCATTCTTTTTTAATCACTTTTAAAAATCTGTAAAAACTTTCTGTTTATGTGCTTTTTGTTTCTTTGATACAACAGAGGCTTTCCGGTTGTTGTTTCTAGCGGAAATTGTCATAACCCTTACCCCAGCTTTATGACGACTCGGGTTACAACCAAAAACAAATTTTATTTTTCGTTGAATTCTTAGCTATTTATCAACAATTTAGGGGTTTATTGTTGTTACATCCCTAGCGGCTGTTACATCACCAGATATTTTTTCCATATCTCTGTCAAATGAATATAAAATATCACTGCTTATTTTTTCACCACCTGCAATTTTTATTTTATCTAATAAATTCATTACTAGTGTTTCTTCTTCTATTTGTTCTTTAACAAACCATTGCATAAAATTCCATGTTGCCCAGTCTTCTTCATCACTGCTCATCTTTACCACTTTGTAAACACCTTTTGTATTTTCGACTTCATGCTCAAAGATTTTTTCGAAACAGTTGTTCAAACTTGAGGGATTCTCTGGAGGGGCAGGAATAGCCGTAACCTCTACCTGTCCACCTCTTTTTAAAATATACTCTAATATTTTCATCATGTGGTTTCGTTCTTCTTGTGCATGCTTGAAAAGAAAATTAGCTATACCTCCGAACCCCTCTCGGTCAGCCCAAGCTGCATAAGACAAATATGTTTGTGAAGCATGTGCTTCTTTTGTCATTTGTGCGTTCAGTGCCGCCGTGATATTTTCTGAAAGTCTGTTTGTATTCATTTTATTTTTTATTTAGTAATGTTGTTTTAAAAGGCTTCTTTGATAATTGATTTTTTATCTACATGTAAATCGACTAATTGTTTTTCGATTGCTTCCATCATTGACGGAGGCCCGCAGAGGTAAAATAATTTATTCAATCCGCCACTGTTTGCTTGAATGAAATCTTTGGTAATTCGCCCGTTTTCATAACCTTGCAACTCTTCATCAGATAATATGTTGATGAAATTATCGCCTAGTAATTTTTTAAATTCATCTTCGAGTATGATGTCCTCCTTTTTTTTATTTGCAAAGAGAAGTTTGTTATTTCCTATTTCTTTTCTCGACTCAAGAGATCTAAAAATAGAGATAAATGGAGTAACTCCAGCGCCTCCTGCTATAAATACGCCTTCGCCTTTATAGCTGATTGCGCCAAATACGTCATGTAAAATTAATTCATCGTTTATTTTTAAATTGAGTAATTCGTCTGTCATACCATTATGCGATGGATACGTTTTAATGGTAAATTCAAGATAGTTGTCCTCAGGCAGAGAACAGAAAGTGTAAGGATTTTTCTTATCCTCCCAGCCATTTTTGTTTATGGAAATGTCTGTGGCTTGGCCCGGATTGAAGGCGTAATTTTCAGGTTTTTCAGTGACAATTTTTAATACATCATGAGTTACCTTGTCTATTGATTGTATTTTTACGATATGTTGTTGCATCTTATTTTAATTTTTAGGTTAAATCAATTGTAACATTTTTTTCTATTGTTCTCCTATGCTTTTAATTTCTCCTGAAGCAAGTCGGTTTTGTAACAAATCATGAAGTGCATCTTTCTGCATTTGTTTACGAGGGAAAATTATAATACAGTTCTAATATTAAAAAAAGAAATATTAAATAAATAAACACCCGTATCTGAAGCATTCTTCTTAATAATAACCATCAGGGAAATTAGATAGTTTTTAAATTTGTGTTATGAATTACGTCTCATAGCATTACGAAGGTAGGATGTTTTTGTAAAAAAAAATGTTACATTATTGTTAATGTTTATTACAATATCCACATATTTAACATAGATTTTTGCCCAGAGGACCGTGATTATGCTGTCATGTTATTTTAACAATCTCTATAGTTGCAGTCGCTTTGACAGGATGAGACTCGGCTAAAATTTAACTGCAGGGTAAATGTTTTTACTGAAAGCACAAAATTACCTTTGTATTAAGTCGAATACTAAAGTTTAGCAAATCCATTGTTAAGCCTCCGTGATTACTCAATGCTGAATTAATTTGCTATAGATTTCTCAACTAAATGCATGAACTCGACCAACCGACTATCATCTCTCTGTCCTGCAACTGCGACTACAATATCAATCCAGCAATATCTATAAACGATTTCTTATCCATGGCAACGGCAATTAGAAGAAGCGCCTTGGTGTCCATGATTTTTTCTTTAAGTATTAAATCTAATGGTTTTCTCCAAACATGAAGTGAAGAATAGGCGAGTAGGTTATCTTATACACCGTCATATTCAAAATACTTCTGCTGGTTCATTAAGTTTCCAGTTTTTCTACTCTTAATTATTTCCTTTTCAAGGCGGTTAAGTCTGTATTCGGAGATAGTTTAGGCATTTATTCCCGATCGTATTTTGACAAACTCCCTCTTAATTGTTTGTATTATGTTAAGGATATTTTTTCTTCATGTAGGTATGTATTACAATCTTTGGAAGCTATTATTTATTCCAAAACGAGTAATAAGTGCTGAAAAAAACATATTTTGCTAATTACAATGTAAATCTTCCTGAAATAGCGTTTTCGGATAAAGTTTAATATTCTACTTCACAAAATTCAATTTAGTACCTAAGATAAAAAAAAGAGTTTTTAGGTAAATATTTGGATAAAGTTAATTTAATATTTGAGAGTTCCTGCCAATTCTTTGAGCGCAATTTCAGATAATTTAGCCTGAAATTGTGCATTACTATAACGTACTTTTGCATTTACATAGTTCAATTGAGCTGTTCTAAACTCTAAAGTAGTGATAGTTCCAATACGATATTTATCCAATGTTATTTCCAGATTCTGCTTGGCAATAGCTTCGTTTGTCTCTTCTAGGCCGATTAATTCTAAATTGGTTAAATACGTTTGGTAAGAAGTTGCTAACAATGAATTTAATGAAATGTTTTGCTGCTCTATTGCTAATTCTGCATTCTCTATTTGAATTTTTGCGATTTTCTCATTTCTATTTTGTGAAAGACCATCAAACAAGTTTAAGGAAGCGCTAAAACCATAATTTAAACCTTTTGAATTTGATTGTGTCACAAAGCCAAGACTCGATTGCGTTTCCCTTATATTGTAGGCGGTATTAACACTGATCACTGGATATCTCGCAGCTTTAATTTGCTTTAACTCCAATTCGGACACTCTTTTACCTATTATCTGCGACTCTAATTGTGGGTTTTGCTTTGCTGCCAAGCTGCTTAACTCAGATAGAATGAGCTGTTCATCTATAGTAAGTTCAGCCATAACGTTAAACTCTGTTTTAGTATCACGCGCTAAGATTTGATTCAACAAAATTTTAGTGTTTGCATATAGTTCCTTTTGTCTTAAAAGAGCAACTTTATCAGTGTTTAAATCTACTTGGGCATTCAAAACTTCTAACTTTGAAGCCTTTCCAATCGTGAAACGATTTTGTGCTAATGCTAATCTTTGATTAGATATTACAAGAGTTGTGTCTAAAGCGGCCAGTTGCTGTTTTTGCTGAACTAAATAAAAATAGGTTGAATTTACGTCGCTGACTTTTGTAATCACAGTCAGTTTTAGTTGGGCTTCCCCTAATTTTTCTAGTTCTTTTAACTGATCTAGTTTTGCAAACATCATAAAACCATCAAAAATGGTCCAGTTCAACCCAATTCCGTAGGTCAAGCTATTGTTTTTTGCATTATCTAATTGGTTTGAACCACCAGAAAGAAGTGTTTGCGAACTGTTTTGAACGCTTTTATTATCGATTACACTTGCGGTTACTGTAGGAAGCATCCCTACATTTCCAACAGCAACATTAGTTTTATCTATTGTTAAATTATTTGTGGCAATTTTAATTTCAAAATTGTTTTCCAAAGCAATTTTTATAGCATCTTGTGGAGTTAAAATTTCTTGAGCATCAACTTTTAAGATACAAAAGAAAAATAAAACCAAACTTTTTATTATGATTTTTAATGTCATTATATTATTTAAATTCATTTTCATATTCTTCAATGTGATCAAATTCAGGATAATGTTTTCTTGCTTTGGACCACATTAAATACATGGCTGGAATTACAAATAAAGTTAAAATTAGGGAGAAAATTGTTCCGCCAACAATTACAACTCCCATTCCAATTCTACTTGTAGAAGCTTCTCCCAAAGATAAGGCTATAGGTAAAGCTCCTAATGAAATAGCTAAACTTGTCATTAAAATAGGTCGTAGTCTTGATTCAGAAGCTTCTAAAATAGCATCTAATTTTGGTTTTCCTTCTTCTCGTAATTTATTGGCAAACTCGACTATCAAAATTCCATTTTTAGTTACTAATCCAATCAGCATTACGGTTCCAATTTGGCTAAAAATATTCCAAGTTTGATCAAACAACCAAAGCGAAAATAAAGCCCCTGCAACGGCCATTGGAACGGTTAGAATAATAATTAAGGGATCAATAAAACTCTCAAATTGTGCGGCCAATATTAAAAAAATCAATACTATAGCTAATCCAAAAGCGAAAGAAGTATTAGAACTACTCTCAACAAAATCTCTTGACTCTCCTCCTAAATCCGTGGTAAAAGTATCGTTTAGCACTTTTGCTTTGATTTCATTCATGGCATCAATTCCATCACTAATACTTTTCCCAGGAGCTAATCCTGCCGTTACTGTAGCCGACATGTATCTGTTATTGTGATATAATTGAGGTGGATTGCTTTGCTCTTCTGTACTAACAACATTATCCATTTGAATTAATTCACCACTACTATTTTTAACATACATAGAAGTTAAATCCAAAGGCTTTGAGCGGTCTTCTTGTTCAAATTGTCCAATGACTTGATATTGTTTTCCATTACGCATAAAGTAGCCAAAACGTTGCCCACTTAAAGAGAGTTGCAGTGTTTCTGCAATATCCATAACTGATATTCCTAAACTTTTTGCTTTTTCACGATCGATAGTAACATTAATTTCAGGTTTGTTAAATTTCAAGTTTACATCAGTTACTGAGAACGTAGGGTTTTTGGCAGCCTCTTCCATAAATAAAGGAATTTTTTCTTCTAATTGTTCAAAGTTGGGAGCCTGAATAATATATTCAATCGGCAAACCACCACGTCTATTTACTGCTATAGTAGGTTCTTCAATAACTGAGGTTTTAATTTCCGGGTATTTCTTTGTCAATCTGCTCAATTTCTCAGCAATTTCTTTTTGAGATTTTTCTCGTTCTCCAGTTTCTGTTAATGCCATTCGAATCATTCCACTATTTACAGATGCGGATCCCCAACCGGGAGATGTAATTACCAAAGCAACTTTTTTTTGTGGAATAGAATCATCTACTAATTGTGATAATTCTTGCATAAATCGATCCGTATATTCATAAGTCGAACCTTCAGGGGTTGTCATTCTCATTACAATAGAACTTCGGTCATCGTAAGGGGCGGTTTCTTTTTGCAATAAATTATAAAACATATAAATTAATCCAAAACAGGCAATAAGAATCGGGAAACTAATCCATTTTTTTTTCATAAACGTGCTTAATGCACTAGCGTAACCGCTATTTAATCTCTGGTAAAATGGTTCTGAATAAATATAAAATTTTGATTTTTTTTGTTCTCCACCCTTCATCAAATAGGCATTTAACATAGGAGTTAAAGTTAGAGAGACAAAAGCCGAAATTAATACTGCGGCCCCTATGACGACGCCAAATTCACGAAATAGCCTCCCGACGAATCCTTCCAGAAAAATCACAGGTAAAAATACCGCTGCCAAAGTAATCGAAATAGATATTACAGCAAAAAAGATTTCATTTGAGCCTTTTATGGCTGCTTCAATTGGTGACATGCCTTCTTCTACCTTCTTGAAAATATTTTCCGTGACGACTATTCCATCATCGACGACTAAACCTGTAGCAAGAACAATAGCTAATAAAGTCAAAACATTTATGGAAAAACCAAAGAGATACATGATAAAGAAAGTTGCAATGAGCGAAACAGGAATATCTATTAATGGTCTTATTGCTATGGCCCAATCTCTAAAGAATAAATAAATGATTAGAATTACCAAGATGATAGAAATCAGTAAGGTTTCAGCTACTTCAATAACTGATTTTTTTACAAAGATAGTGCTGTCAATAACAATATCTAATTTGATATCTTTAGGTAAATCCTTCTGTAATTTGGCATATTCCTTGTAAAATTCTTTTGATATATCTAAATAATTAGCGCCAGGAAGCGGAACAATTGCTACACCTACCAGCGGTAAACCTGATTGGGTCATCTTTGTTTCCAAATTTTCAGGTCCTAAAACGGCTGTACCTACATCGCTAAAAAGAACTGTTTTTCCTCCATCGGAGCGAATGATAATATTATTGAATTCTTCGGCTGTAGACAGATTCCCAACTGTTTTTACTGTTAACTCAGTATTGTCTCCCGTTAATTTGCCAGCAGGTAATTCAACGTTTTGTTGGTTTAGGGCATCCCTAACTTCTGCGACTGAACAGCCATAAGAAGCTAATTTAACAGGGTCGATCCACAAACGCATGGCGTATCTTTGTTGTCCCCATATTTGAACGCCACTGACTCCTGGTATTGTTTCTAATCTTTGGGCAATAACGTTTTCAGCATAGTCGCTTAATTCAAGTGAGTTTCTGGAGTCGCTTTGAACGGTCATGGAAATAATGGCACGACTGTCAGCATCCGCTTTAGAAACTACAGGAGGGGAGTCGATATCTTCAGGCAGATTTCGTACTGCTTGAGATACTTTATCCCGAACATCATTGGCTGCAGTTTCAAGATTTTTATCTAAATTAAATTCAACGGTGATACTACTGCTTCCTTGTGTACTCGTAGAAGTAATATTTCGAATTCCTTCAATAGAATTGATTGATTTTTCTATTGGCTCAGTAATTTGTGACTCAATAATATCGGCATTTGCTCCGGCATAATTTGTCCGAATCGAAATTTGAGCAGGGTCAATAGAGGGGAATTCTCTTACTCCCAGAAAACTATAGCCAATTATTCCAAATAGCACAATGGAAAGATTCATTACAATAGTAAATACTGGTCTCTTTATACTTAAAGTTGATAAACTCATTATTTTAATTTATTTTTTAACCCCAATAAATAAAGGGATTGAATTTAAGAGTGAAATTTCTCAACTATTAATTTTTAACTACAGTCACTGTTACAGGAATATCATTTTTTAAAGACATTACACCGCTTGTTAAAAGAGTATCGCCAGCTTTGAGTCCTGAAAGTACTAGGATCGAAGCATCTGTTCGGGTGGCCGTTTCGACCATCACTTGCTTTGCTTTTCCTCCACTGGAAATAAAAACTTTTTTACCATCTTGAATTGGGATAATTGCTTCTGTTGGCACCAAGATGGCATCTTTGATGATATCTAAAGGCAATTCTACATCGGCAAATAGTCCGGGTAATAAGTTGCCGTCTTTGTTTTCTGTTAATGCACGTACTTGAATAGTCCTAGTAGATATCGAAACACCAGGTTCTATAGCGTAAATCGTGGCACTGTAATTTTTATTAGATCCCGCCACTTTAAAACTAATAGTGCTGTTTTCTCTTACTTGCGTAGCATATTTTTCGGGTATTGAGAAGGTGATTTTTAACTTGCTGGTGTTGACTAGATTCGCAATGAGCATGGAAGGGGTTATATAAATTCCTGGAGAGATAGATCGAAGACCGATTTTTCCTGAAAATGGTGCCCTTACCGCTGTTTTTTCAATTTGTGCACGAATTAACTGAACCTGTGCTTGCGCTAATTTATAATCAGCTCTGGTAACATCGAATTCTTCCTGACTAATTGCCTCCTTTTGAAGTAAAAGTTGCGCTCTTCGTTCATTTTCAGATGCTAACGACTCAGTTGTGGTGGCTTTTCGAAGTTGTGCTCTTAATTCTATATCATTTACCTTAAAAAGTATTTGTCCTTTGGTAACTTTACTTCCTTCTTTAAAATAAATGTCTTCTACTATTCCTGAAACTTCACTTCTAATTTCTACTTGCTCATTGGCTTCAATAGATCCTGAAATAGAAAGGTTGTTATCGAAAGTTTGCAGTTGTACAACTATTCCGCTGACAGCCATAGCTGGAATTTTTTCGTCTTTATCTTTAGTATTGCTGCTAGTATTTTCTAAAATCCTGTAGGTAATAAATGCGCCTAAACCGATAATTAATAAGGTGTAAACTAGGTATTTTATTTTCATGCTTTGAGTATAATGTAGGATTAAGAATCAATAATTTTTGTTAAAAAACAAACATAGGCTTTACAAACGGCAATAGGGATAGTGTTAATTTTTATTTAACATTTGTGTATACAAACATTAATATTAAACAACAATTATCCTTTCATTAGACCTTGAAAAAATCAAATGGTTTAATTACGACAACAAAATAATACTATTTAATTCAAAAAAGATAAATACTTAACTAATATAATTCCAGATATTTTTCTTTTTGGTCAACTCTATGTATACTGCTCTTAGGCTAGCATGCTCCGGTTTTTGCAAAGGTGAATCCTCCTTAAGTATTTTTGAGGTATAGTTTCTGGCTAGGGCCAAAACTTCTCTGTCACGCACAATATCTGCAATCTGAAGATTCAGAACGCCGCTTTGCTGGGTTCCCATAAGGTTTCCAGAGCCTCGAAGTTTGAGGTCGACTTCAGCAATTTCAAAACCATCATTCGTGCTTACCATCGTTTCCATACGTGTTTTACTATCCGAACTCAATTTGTGGCTTGTTATTAATACGCAATAACTCTGATCAGCACCACGACCCACACGACCACGCAATTGGTGCAGTTGTGAAAGTCCAAAACGTTCGGCACTTTCAATAATCATCACTGAAGCATTGGGTACGTTTACACCTACTTCAATTACGGTGGTTGCCACCATGATATTAGTTTTTCCTTCGCTAAAGCGTTTCATCTCCGCATCTTTATCCGTGGGTTTCATTTTTCCGTATAAAATAGAAATAGAATATTGAGGGAGTGGAAAATCACGAGATATGCTCTCGTTGCCGTCCATTAAATCTTTAAAATCCATTTTAGCCGATTCCTGTATCAACGGATATAATTCTGGTCATAAATCTGTTTTGCCAAGTGTATGCATTTTGCCACCAAAGAAGCATTTATTAATCTTTGACTAGTAGATTAGATTCTATTGCAGTAAAAATGATATAAGTTTTCATAGCAAAATTGTTCAACTATTTTTTCTGGAGTAGTTTCTTTATTGAATTCATTTTTAAAATTGTAATCTGATAAAAATGCGGAGGATAAATGGATTAAATTAATTGCTAGCCTTGGAAAATCTGCAGCACTATAAATTCCTGGCAGTGGTTGAATGGATCCATCAAAGTCACTACCAATACATGCTATATTCCATGAGTTTAAATCATGATTATCAAGTACTATTGCAATATGTTTTATATGATTCCATATTACATGGGCAGATGAGAACGCCATATTTTTTGTAGAATGAAGTTCTTTGATAATACTTTTTTTCGCCAAACGTCTGCCATCCATTTGGATTGCAAAAAGGCCATTGCTTCTGGAAACATGGATCAATTCTTCATCATAAAAATTAATGTCTGAATCGCTAAAAACTGAATCAAGATTTACTGTTTCGGAATTTTTCCATGAAGTTCCGGTTACTGCTCCATGACTAATTAAAATCGGAATCCTTTCTTCTTTAAAAAATTCATCTAAATGTTGATAATATTCCTTTCGAGATTGTACACTCATATGTTTCAAATCAGGATAAATAATCTTCCCGTTTTTATTATCCAATAACGCGTTTACGGCTTTAAACCCTAACTCTGTAAATCCATAGTTTAGCATTTCATTTTGATTGACTAATTTACCTAACGGATCCAAACTTCTTGCATGCCCGCAAAAATCATTACTAAAGTTATGGGCAAAAGTAATCGTGGCTGGCGCAATTTCCCAGTTTTTTACTTTATAAATATTTTCAATAACTTCTTTTTCATTTGTTTCTCTTCCATAATTTGTTAAGCCAGAATTAAAGGAATGTGCTCCTTCGATAGAGAATATAATTGCCGTTTTATTACTGTTCTTAATTAATTTAAAGTCCTCTGGTTTTCTTGGAAAATACAATTCAACTTCATTATTTAGATTTACAGCATCTAAGAAAAAATTATATTCATTTTCAAGATCTTCAAAATAATTAAGATGTTGCTGAATGTTTCTGACCCTATAATAACTTACTCCGATGATAACATTAGCTAAGAATGCTGAAAGACGGCCCCTTCCGCGAAGATTAATGAAAAATCCTTTCTCAAATGGGTATAATGATGCAGTTACTAATTTAACATTCCCTTCCTTTAATGACAATAAATCTGATTGTGAAAATTTAACCACACTAAAGTTTCTACAAACCAGTTTTCTTAAGTAACTGTTTTTCTGCTGAAACCAAATATTTCTTCTTTTAATGCCATATCGAGTGTTTTCAAATGAATGCCCATAAGTTTTAAGCGTTGGATGGCAATGAAAATCGGCAATTTTGAATATTTTTTCCATATTTACTACATTGTTTCTTCAAAATAATTTTGCGTTTTTATTGCATTTTTTTTGATTAGTTGATAATGGAGTTTAAATGCTTTTTTTAAAGAATAACTTTTGTAAGGGAAATGATGCTCAGTCGCAAATTCCTTTATTACCCTTGTGATTTTTGGCAGGTGTACTGAGCTTATATTTGGAAACAAATGATGTGCTAAATGATAATTAAAATTATTCATCAGGTGTTTTGAGAATAAATTTTCACTATTAATATCGTTTGTTGTCATAAACTGGTGTCTTATCCAAGATGTTTGAAGTTTACAATTCTCATCAGGAATCGGGAATTCATTGCCAACGTTAACGTGTGGTGTAAGTAAAATAACCATTCCTAATAAGCTTCCGCAAATCATTAGTGTTAAAAATCCTAATATGGCTTGACCAATTCCAACATTGAAAACAAAGACTGGTACAATAATTATATAGCTAAAAAACAACAATTTAAAAAACAACAATTTATAATATTCTTTGAGAGGAATTTTAATAAACTTTCTGATGTATCTGTTACAAGAATAAAAATCTCTAAAATCTCTTATTAATAACCAATTCAATAGAAATAATGGATAAATTAAAAACACCCAATAATGTTGATATTTCTGTAAGTTTGAAAAGTTTTCTGTAGGAAATAGTTTTAGTAGACTTCCTTGTTCAATATCACTATCCCAACCCATTGTATTGGTGTAGTTATGATGCATTCTGCTGTGTCTCTGACACCAAATGAAGCTGTTTGCCCCTAAAAAGTCAAAAAGATAGAGAGATACTTTGTTTTTCCATTTCTTTTTGAATAAAGTGCAATGACAAGCCTCGTGAATACCGTTAACAAAAATTAAGGAGATAAGGATTCCCATTAATCCATAAAAAGGAATATAGATAAAAGGGCTTCCTTCAAACTTCATTGCTAATACCCAAAGCAGAAGATAGAAAAAAGGTAATAAAAACGCTTTTATTTGGTTTTCATAATTGATTTTTTCTAAACAAATCATTTTTTTTATGTTCTGTTTAAGAAGAACGAAATTATGATCGTCTTGTTTGCTTTTTGCAAAAATTGGTTTGGTAAACATTTAATGTTTGATTGAAAGTTAGCTTAATAAAGCTACAAATTATTTTGATAAATAGTTTATTTTAAATAATTCAACTGTTTAACTAATATAATTCCAAATATTTTTCTTCTTAGTCAACTCGATATACACCGCTCTCAAGGTTGCGTGTTCTGGCTTTTGCAGAGGAGCATCCTCTTTAAGTATTTTTAAGGCGTGATTTCTGGCTAGCGCCAAAATGTCTCTGTCGCGCACGATATCGGCAATTTGAAGATTCAGGACGCCGCTTTGCTGAGTTCCCATCAGGTTTCCTGGTCCACGTAGTTTAAGGTCCACTTCAGCTATTTCAAAACCATCATTTGTGCCTACCATAGTCTCCATTCTGGTCTTACTGTCGGAACTCAATTTGTGGCTGGTCATCAGGATGCAGTAACTTTGGTCAGCACCACGTCCTACGCGACCACGCAATTGGTGCAGTTGTGAAAGGCCAAAACGTTCCGCACTCTCAATAATCATCACCGAAGCATTAGGAACATTAACACCAACTTCAATTACGGTGGTTGCCACCATGATATTAGTTTTCCCTTCGCTAAAGCGTTTCATCTCCGCATCTTTATCCGCGGCTTTCATCTTTCCGTGTAAAATAGAAATAGAATATTGAGGGAGTGGAAAATCACGAGATATGCTCTCGTAGCCGTCCATTAAATCTTTAAAATCCATTTTAGCCGATTCCTGTATCAACGGATATACAATATAAATTTGGCGTCCCAGAGCAATTTCATCGCGTATGAATTTCCAAACTTTCAGCCGGTTGGAATCAAATCGATGCACCGTTTGAATGGGCTTTCTCCCAGGGGGTAATTCGTCTATTACGGAAATATCAAGATCGCCGTACAAACTCATCGCCAAAGTTCTAGGAATAGGCGTTGCCGTCATTACCAAAACGTGAGGTGGAATCTCATTTTTCTTCCATAATTTAGAACGCTGTTCTACACCAAAACGGTGCTGCTCGTCAATCACAGCGAGTCCTAAATTTTTGAATTTCACCTTGTCTTCTAGCAAGGCATGTGTCCCAATAAGGATTTGTAAAGTTCCGTTTTCGAGTTCTTCGTGTATGATTCGTCTAGCTGCAGTTTTACTTGAGCCTGTAAGTATTTTTATGTTTATATTTAGTTCATTAGCTAGTTCTGATAGTCCGATAAAATGCTGATTTGCTAGGATTTCAGTAGGTGCCATCAAGCAGGCCTGAAAGCCATTGTCTAGTGCCAGCAACATACTCATAAAAGCCACGATTGTTTTTCCAGAACCTACATCCCCTTGCAACAAACGATTCATTTGGGCATTGGTACCCATGTCTGTTCTTATTTCTTTTATCACTCTTTTCTGTGCTCCGGTAAGTTGAAAAGGCAGGTGATTTTGATAAAAATCATTGAAATTTTCTCCCACCTTTGTAAACGGATGCCCTTTTATTTTGTGTTTCTGAACTAAGTTTTTAGTAATTAACTGTAACTGAATAAAAAATAATTCCTCAAATACCAAGCGGAATTTGGCTTTCGCCAAAGCTTCTGCACTTTTAGGAAAATGGATGTTGATTAAAGCGTCCTTTTTTGAGATCAGTTTTAGTTTAGAAATCAAATAATCAGGTAGCGTTTCGGTAAACAATGTATGCGTTTCCAGAAAAAGCTGTTGCATTACTTTGTTAATCATCCTATTAGAAACTCCACGATTGGTCAAGGTCTCTGTCGAGGGATACACAGGCTGCATGGCAGAGCGCAAACTCTGTTCATGTTCGCTGAGCAACTCGATTTCAGGATGTGACATGTTGTATGTTCCATTAAATGAACTGCACTTCCCGAAAATCACGCTGACTTCATTTATTTTTAAGGATTCCCGAACCCATTTGTGTCCTTGAAACCAAACCAGTTCCATTTGTCCTGTATCATCTACAAAGGTTGCTACAAGGCGTTTTCTTCCTTTACCAAATTCTACCGTTTTGACATTGATAATCTTACCAATAATCTGCACCTCGGCAACATTATTTTGCAACTCATTGATCTTGTAATAACGAGTTCGGTCAATGTAGCGGTTGGGGTAAAAATTGATTAAATCCTTGTACTTATGAATCCCCAGTTCCTTGCGTAGCAATTCGCCCCGACTGGGACCAACGCCTTTCAAGTATTCAATAGAAGTAAGTAGGAGGTTATTGGACATTTTAAATTATTTGGAAAATAGATAAAAAAGCGGAAATAGACAATAGAACAAAGAATATACATGTATTGAGTCTTTCTTCTTTGTTCTATTTTCTTTGCTCTTTTTTCAAAGCGAAGATAGTTTTTTGTTAGGGAATTTGGAAATGTGATTGTTTGAAATTAATATAAGAAAAATGAGTATGTTTGTTTTTGTAATGTCAAGTTTCTATTCATAAATAATTCATCTTATAAATAATTCTGAATGTTAACTATTGAAGCAGCACAATTTATCATTTAGCTAAAAATACTGTTATGAAAGAGAAGACCGTAAAAGTCATTGTAGTGATCGGTGCAGGCTCCATAGGCCAGACTATTGCTAGGCGAGTGGGCACAGGGAAACATATTCTACTTGCTGATATTCGAAATGAAAACAATGATGCGGCTGCCAAAACTCTTAGTGAGGCCGGTTTCGAAGTGAGTACAACAATTGTTGATGTTTCCTCAAGAGAATCGGTTCGTTCGCTTGTCGATACGGCAACCGTACTTGGAAGTATTACAGGGCTGATTCACTCTGCTGGTGTTTCTCCCTCCCAGGCATCGCCAAATACGATACTTAAAGTAGATCTTTATGGCACTGCACTCGTGCTGGAAGAGTTTGGAAAAGTAATTGCTGATGGTGGATCTGGTATTGTGATCGCTTCACAGTCCGGCCATCGACTGGACTCACTTACGGCGGAGCAAAATAAAGCGTTAGCAACAATAGCCGCCGATCAGTTGCTTGACCTCCCAATGCTCCAGTTAGAATTAATAGCGGATTCGCTCCATGCGTACCAAATAGCAAAGCGCGCTAATTCATTACGAGTAATGGCAGAAGCGGTAAACTGGGGTAAACGAGGCGCACGGATTAACACCATTAGCCCCGGTATTATTATTACACCTCTTGCTAAAGATGAGTTGAATGGTCCTCGTGGTGATGGATATCGCCGCATGATTGAGCTGTCAGCAGCAGGTCGAGCAGGTACTCCAGATGAAGTGGCTTCCGTGGCAGCTCTACTTATGGGGCCAGATGGTTCATTTATCACCGGAAGTGATTTTCTGATGGATGGCGGTGTCACTGCTGCATTTTGGTATGGTGATCTCGCTCCGAAATGATACTGGGATAACTTTATGTTTTCTGTTTCTCCAAAAGGATATCCAGAGGAGGGATAACTGTAATTTTACGAATGTCAGATTAAAGCAATTTCTAAGACTTGAAAGATAGTTTGGGTTTGCTAGTTTAGTATTTGTTCGATAGTTTTAGTAAAATTATAAGGTTCTCGATAGTCTCCTTACTTTCTATCTTTTAATGAAACGGAAATCAAAGCATGCATCTTTAATAAAATTGTGAATTCTGCCTTAAACGCAATACCTTTGGATTATAAAACACATAAAAAATGACAACGCATCTTGCACTTCTTCGTGGTATCAATGTTTCTGGACACAATATGATGAAAATGGATTTATTGAAAACGACTTTGGAGAAAATTGGTTTCAACAATGTAGAAACCTATATTCAGTCCGGTAACGTTTTTGTAGATACTGAGGAAGAGAATGCTGCCAAAGTAGGTTTTATCATTAAACAAGAGATTTTTAAAGCCTTTGGTCATGAGGTGCCAACAATTGTCATTGGAATTGAAGATTTAAAAAAATGCTTTTCAAATAATCCTTTTTTGAAGGGGAAAGATTTGGACATCAAAAAGATATATGTGGCTTTTGTTTCGAAAGAATTACGGTCAGAAAACATTAATGATTTAAAAATTAGTCAATTCAAACCAGATGAAGCTCAAATAGACGGCAACAGGATTTTTATAAAATATGCTGTAGGGGCCGGAAAGACAAGATTAGACCAGAAGTACATAGAGAAAAAACTGAATCTCACCGCAAGCATCAGGAACTGGAATACGGTGACGCAGTTATTAAAAATGTATGAGGAGAGATAAATAAATCAAAAAACGGCGATTTGAAGCATCTTTGCTACAATACAGCATCCGTTAGTTAACCTAAACGGAGAAAAAAATGAAGAAATCAATTATTTTTTGTGCTTTTTTAGCGATTTTTTGTTCTTGTTCAAATGACAATATAAAAGTAATTACGACCGATTATCAAGGGAAATGGGAATTGTATAAAATGTCAGGAAGGCTTACAAACTCTGAAACTACAGGAACGGCAATGGAATGGCAAGAGTATTACTCCTTGAATACCGATGGCAGTTTTATTAAATCAAGAACTAGGAATGGCGTTAAAACGGAAATATCAGGTAGCTATATTATTTCGGAGCTGCAGGAAGAGTCTTTTCTTGAATTGACCTATAAACAAGATAGTGAAATTATAGGAAGTTGCTATGGTAACAATAAAGAAGAGCTTACTATTCTTCCGAATTCAAGATTATCAAGTACGTGGAAAAACTGCGACGGTCCTACATTGGAATATGAGAAAACAAATTAAATTCTAAGAAGCAGAAAAACTATCCTGTTTGCGGTATTAGAAAAAAGCTCCGAAACCTTATGGATTCGGAGGTTTTTTTCGAAATCTACTTTTCAATCAGATCACAATACCAAAAGCCGTAATCAAATGCATCGGAGGCACTGGTGTCGCAAGCAGTATCAGAGGAGTCTTCTTTTTCGGGTCTTTCATACTTTCTATAAACTACCTCGCCAATTTTAAAAGCAATGGGCTCGGAGAAAATGGGGCCATCAAAAGTAAAAGTGTGAAATTCTCCATTTTCTCCACACACATCCACATTTTCGGGCAAGTCATTGATGAAATCTTGGTCGATTTCTCTGCCTACAAAACTTTTGTCGAGATAGCGTTCGTTTACACAGACTACAATCGTTTTAAATCCGAGACTGATAAATTCTTGAATCAAATCTTTCGTTGGCACTTTCCATAACGGAAAAACGCCAAGAAAGCCTATTTGGGCTAATTTGTCTTCCCGATACTTGCGCAAATCTTCCAAGAATATATCCCCGAATATGGAATGCGTCACGCCTTTTTCTTTCAATTTGCCCATTGTTTTATTCATGGCTTCCTCATAGACTTCCATCGTGGGCATTTCTGGAATTTCCATTATCTCCAGTGGCAGCCCAATGCTTTTTGCTTGCTGCTGCAACAATTCGACCCGAACGCCGTGCATCGAAATGCGTTGAAACTGTTGGTTGACACTCGTCAGCAAACAGCAAATTTCGAACTCGGTATCCTGTAAAGTTTTATATAGCGCTAAGGCGGAATCTTTTCCGGTGCTCCAGTTAAATAAGGCTTTCTTTTTCAATCTGTTTGTGTTGGAATTTCTGGAAGTAAACTTACAAAATATGTTCTGTTTGTTTATGAAACCTTTGTAACTTTGACTTCTTATTATATCCAATAATGAAATACCTATTACTGTTTATTAGCTCAATAACGTTCGCTCAACAGATCCAATCAGTAGATTTCAAATCGGTTCATGGCCAAATAACAATCAATCCTGACGAAAAATCGGTTTCAGGTTCTGTCAGTTATTGGTTTGAGGTATTGAAGCCCATTGATACCATCAAAATTGACGCGCAAAACATGGAGTTCTCTGAAGTCGAGTTAAACGATAAAACTTTGGAATTTAGTAATGATGGCAAGCAAATTTTATTGATTTATCCTTTCAAAAATGGGAATAACAATATCAGTTTTAACTATGTGGCCAAACCAAAACAAGCAATGTACTTCGTGGGCTCAGAGAAAAAAGACAATTTACAAATTTGGACACAGGGACAAGGGAAATACACCAGTAATTGGTTTCCGAGTTTTGATGATGTGAACGAAAAGCTAGTTTTTAACTTGACTATTGCTTTTGATGCTAATTATCAAGTAGTTTCAAATGGCGTTTTGAAAGAAAACCTAGTGAATGGTCAAGTTGCCCTCTGGGATTATGTTATGCAAAATCCGATGAGTTCCTATTTGCTCATGGTTGCCATTGGGAAATTTGACAAGCACAGCCAAATTTCAAAATACGAAACCCCATTGGAATTGTATTTGGAAAACAAAGACAGCGCTAAATTTGAACCGACTTACCGCTATTCGTCTCAGATGTTTGATTTTCTGGAAGATGAAATAGGAGTGAAGTACCCTTGGGAAGTGTACAAACAAATTCCGGTTCGGGATTTCTTGTATGCAGGAATGGAAAATACATCGGCAACACTATTTGCTAGTAGGTATATCGTTGACTCTGTGGGTTTTGAAGATCGAAATTACACCAACGTAAATGCACACGAATTAGCACACCAATGGTTTGGGAATATAATCACGGCAGAGAGCGGAAAGCACCATTGGCTGCAGGAAGGTTTTGCGACCTATTATGCGCTGCTGGCAGAACGCGATATATATGGTGACGATTATTTCTATTCCAAAATGTACCAATCGGCACAACAAATAAAGTATGCTTCAAGAACGGATTCGATTCCGGTCTTGAATGCTAAAGCCAGTTCGTTGAGCTTTTATCAAAAAGGGGCTTGGGCGCTTTTTGTATTGCACGATGCTATAGGAGATGCGGCGTTTAAAAAAGCAATAGTAAGTTACTTAAATAAGTATGCCTATAAAAACGTCATAACAGAAAATTTCTTCGATGAAATTAAAAAAGTTTCAGCTTATGACGTGGATAGTTTTAGTAAAAAATGGCTTGAGTCATCAGAGTTTGATAATAAGACAGCCAATATGTTACTAAATAAAAATAAAATGATGCAGTTGTTGTTTGAAGTGGAGAAATTGAAGAGAAAACCGCTTACTGAAAAAGAAATTTTCCTCGAAAAAACAATGCAGTCAGACACGTATTTTGTGGTTAAAGAAGCCATTGTCAATCAATTAAAAAACGAAGATTTTACAGCAAAAAAGTATTTACTACAATTGGCTTTAGAAACAAATAACATACAAGTTCGTCAAGCAGTGGCTAGCGCATTACCAAAGATTCCCGAAGAATTCAGAGTTCAATATGAGTCTCTATTAAATGATAAATCATATCAAACTCAGGAAATTGCTTTGTATTATTTATGGAATAGTTTCCCTAAATATAGAGTAAAATATTTAGAGGAATCCAAAGATTGGATTGGGTACAATGATTATAATTTAAGGACACTATGGTTGTCATTAGCTTTATCTACTCCGGATTATTCAACAGATAAAAATGCATTAATAACGGAATTAATCAATTACTCGTCAATAAATTATGAGGCTATCACCAGACAAAATGCCTTAACAAAATTGATCGCTTTCCAGTTGATAAACTATGCAGTTTTAAAAAATCTAGTAAATGCCACAACGCATCATATGTGGCAGTTTTCTAAATTTGGAAGAGACAACATTCGAACCCTAATAAAAAATCCAGAAATGAGAGCTTCATTTGAGCGTATTTTATCCGATTTAAATGAAAAAGAGCAATTTCAATTGAGAAGATTGATTTTTTAATTAATTTAATGGTCTTATAATTGCCATTTATCATTTCAATAAAAAAACAGATGAAAGCATTAGTGATTTCTGGGGGTGGAAGTAAAGGGGCATTTGCAGGAGGTGTTGCTCAATTTCTTTTAGAAAAAGAAGCTGACAAATATGATATTTTCATAGGTACTTCAACGGGTAGTTTGCTTATTTCACATTTAGCTTTAAATAAAATCCATAAAATAAAAGAGATATTTACCTCTGTAAATCAGTCTAGTATTTTTAATAGGCGTCCTTTTTTTATTAAAAATAAAAATGGAGTATTTACTGTTTCGATTAATCACTTTAATGTTCTAATTAATTTAATTAGGGGTAGTAAGACTTTTGGAGAAAGCTACAATTTGAGAAAGTTAATTAGAAAATCACTCACACAAAAGGAGTTTAATGATTTAAAAGCAGGGAGCAAAGATGTGATTATCACAGTGTCTAATTTGAGTACAAATGAAGCGGAGTATAAATCTATTAAAGATTTTGAATATGCTGAGTTTTGCGATTGGATTTGGATTTCGTGCAACTACCTTCCTTTCATGAGTCTGGTTAACAAAAACGGTTTTGATTATGGGGATGGAGGCTTCACTAATTTAGTACCAATTAGAGAGGCAATTAAGCGCGGAGCAACCGAAATCGATGTTATTGTATTACATACAGAAACTGCAATTACTAAAAAAATAAACAGCAGAAACCCATTTTCGCTATTGATAAACTTATTCGGAACTGTTCTAGAACAGGTTAAAAAAAACGATATTGCTATTGGAGTATTAGCAGCAAAGAACAAAGACGTGACAATAAACGTATTTTATACACCAACATTTCTTACTGATAATGCGCTGCATTTTAATAAAATAGAGATGAAGAAATGGTGGCGAGAAGGTTACGAATACGCTTTTATCAAAAGTGAAATCATTGGCAAATTAAAATAATTATTACCACAATTGACTCACTTCATTTTTGATAAAGGCTAAAGCTGATCTACTAGGAGATGGTTTTTCTAACAAATCACTTATAATAATTGAACGCAGACTATCTGCGTCGGTCACTTTTTCGTTTTTTCCGGCTAATCGTACCATTTGGATTGTAGCATTTTTGGCAGTAACAATAATGGACCAGCATTCATCTGATATGTATATTTGTTGTGTCATATTGTGCTCGAATTCCTGCTCGATTTGGGCAATTACGAAATTTTGGTATTCGTTTTTATCTTCAGAAAGAGGTGTTATTCTAACTAATAATTGCGATGGATTGATTCGTTCCATGAACAGTGTCATCCGCTCGTATGCTTGTAAACGTAAGGGTAATGTTGCTGTTTTATTGTCCTTTTGAAGGAGCCATCGTCTTGTGTTTTGTTGGTCTTTAAAATGGGAATCGAATAAAAAGTAAGCAACTGCTCCTGTGATTATCGACGGAAGAGTATAGGCGACTATTTCTGTTATCGTAGTTGAATCCATTATGATTTAAGTTTTGATTAGCAAAAATATACTTTTTGATGACAATTCTGGGTCAATTGTATTGTAATAAATAAGGGGAATAGTATTTTTGCAACTAACACTCCAGAATCTAGCGCGTTTCTGAGGATCTCATTTTAATTTTTATTTCAAACAGCTAATGGAGTCGTATATCATTATTTTGCTTTGTGTGGCTGCTTTTGTTGCAGGATTTATTGACGCTATTGTAGGCGGTGGTGGACTAATCCAAACGCCGGCGGGCTTGATTTTATTGCCTAATTTACCCGTTGCAACGGTTATTGGTACTTTAAAAATTCCTGCTTTTAGTGGAACATCCTTTGCAGCTGTCCAGTATCTCAAAAAGGTGACTATGAACTGGAAATTATTATTTATAATGATGGCATTGGCTCTGCCTTCAGCCTTTTTAGGTTCTACTTTGTTAACTTATATGAGCAATGATTTTATGAAACCATTGTTGCTTTTTATCCTTTCTCTTTTGGCTATTTATACCTACGCTAAGAAAAATTTTGGACAACAAGTAGAAAGGAATATTTCTGACAGAACCCAAATTGTGAATGCTATTGGAATCAGTTTTATAGTTGGTTTTTATGATGGATTTATTGGTCCTGGAACCGGCAGTTTCTTTGTAGTGGCTTTCATAGCTTTGATGGGGTTTGATTTTCTGCATGCTTCCGCAAATGCAAAAATGGTGAACCTAGCAACTAATTTTGGTTCGATATGTCTGTTTGTTTTAAAAGGAAAGATAATTTGGGCAATCGCTTTACCCATGGCTGTTAGTAATGCATTGGGTGGATGGTTAGGCGCTAAATTAGCGATTAATAAAGGCAATGGTTTTATTCGAATTTTCTTTTTGGTGATTGTAATGGGGACCTTAATTCGGTTTGCTTACGATGTGTTTTGTAAATAGATTACAAGGGCAATTGCCACAAATATTTAAATTACAATAACTTAAAAATAGCTAAAATTGTACTAGAAAGTAGTAAGTGACTTTGTAATAGGCGAGTGGTAGGTCGTTTAATTGGAGAACGACTTCCAAGAATTTGTTAGAATAAACCCAATTTTCAACTGGATAAAAAGGATGCAGCAATTGAATTTGGATTAGAGATCTAGAGCAAAATGAGCCGGTTATTATGTTTTATTAGAAGTCGGAGATGCCATTTAAAAAAAAAGATACAGTTGCATTTAATAAAAGTTTCAAGACCTTGGTCATCAATTGTAATAGTTGGCAGATCAAAGAAGAAATTCCATTTGTACATTTAAAAATACCTGTAAACCGACTTTCCTCCATTAGATAATTAATTATTCAAATGTCCTGTTTCTCGTGAATCTTAGAACTAATCTATTTGGGCATGAAGTACTTTGTTTAGAGACATTATAAATAATTTAACGCTGCAGAATTTTTGGACGAGCTTTAAATGATTATTTTTACTAAAATCAAAAATTAAAATGTCAAATACCATACCCATATCCTTATTAGAATTAGCCTTAATTAACCAAGATAGTAACGCAAAAGAAACAATAGAAAAGACAAAAGAGCTCGCTCAACACGCTGATAACTTGGGCTACAAGCGATTTTGGTTGGCAGAACATCATAATATGGCGCACATAGCAAGTTCCGCAACCGTAGTTTTAATTGGATATATTGCGGGTCAAACAAAAAATATCCGCGTTGGATCTGGAGGCATTATGCTACCTAATCACTCTCCATTGGTCGTTGCAGAACAATTTGGAACTTTAGAAACCTTATATCCCAATAGGATTGATTTGGGTTTAGGAAGAGCACCAGGAACAGATGGCCAAACAGCTCAAGCCATTCGTAAAGATTTTATCGAACAATCCCAGCGATTTCCTCAAAATGTAGCGGCCTTACAGGACTATTTTTCGATAGATAATGCAAAAGCAAGTGTACGTGCTTTCCCTGCCGAAGGAACAAATGTTCCCCTTTGGATTTTAGGGTCGAGTATGGATAGTGCGGGTTTAGCTGCAGCCAAAGGACTACCATATGCTTTTGCCGGCCATTTTGCACCCAGACAAATGATTCAGGCATTCGAATTTTATAGGGAAAACTTTATACCTTCTGCGTTTTTAAAGCAACCTAAAACTATTGCCTGCGTTAACGCCATCGCTGCTGATACCGATAAAGAAGCAGAAATATTGTCGACTAGTTTGTACCAAATGTTTAAGAACTTGATCACAAATAATCGAGTACCACTGCAATCGCCAGTTGACTCCTTAACTGATTTTATGAATGATATGAGCGAAGAAGCTCGATTTCATGTCAATCAAATGACGGCTTGCTCCTTTGTAGGTAGTAAAGAAAAATTAGCGATTGATTTAAAGGAATTTATTGAGTACTCCAAAGCGGATGAAATCATGATTAGTAGTGCTATTTATGATCATCAGGATAAATTAAAAAGTTTAAGCCTTTTAAAAGAAGTGATGGATTCTCTTAATTAATACAATCATATTTATAGTAGACATTCAAAAGCCCAATCGTGAGATTGGGCTTTTTCTTTGATTTTTTGGGGTAATAACCACAGCAAAAACAAGTGTTACTAATTATGAATAAGGATAATTTGGTTATAGCCCAATTTTCATCAGTTTCGAAATTAATACTATGACTTTAAGTGATAGATTAAAAGCAGATAAAAGCAAACGAGTAGGTATAAACCCATCCATAAATTATGATGCCATAATTAATGTCGACATCATTAAAGGTCTAATTTATAAAATAGGCGTGAATTAAGTATAATTTACGCCTTAAGTATTTCTGGTGATTTTGAATAGAAAACTCTAATTTTTAAAAGCCTGTTGCAATACCGCTGCCAAGCGAATTCCCGCTTTATGGATTTGAAATTCTATAAGTTTAGCATTTTTAGTAGCATATTCATCGCTGATAGTATCTCCTACAGTATTGTATATATGATCTAGAAGGTTTCTGGATTCTTTTGACCAACGAATGACATTTATCTTTTTCATTTTTTGCAATCCTTTTTTAGAGAAAGCATTTGAATTCAGACAATCTTGAAGTGAAACTCCCTTTGATTCTATTATTCTAGAATCCCACAAAGAATGTAGATTTGTTTTTTTATCATTGTAATTCACGTCCATATCATTTCCTCCTTTGTCAAAGCCATAGCCCACGTGTAAAGGTTGATGTAAGTCTCCGATGAGATGAAAAAGAACGGCTATTTTAGTTTTCATTTCCGCATCCGAAAACTTAGAATGATTTTTTAACTGTTTGATCGTGAGCTCTAATTGGTACATAATATTCGCACCATTTACAGCTACAACAGGAGCTCCTTTTTCAAAATTTACATAATGATAAGGTTTCATATAATCATAGGAATGATCACTTTTTATATTGTCCATCCAGTTGGCTGCCTCTTGAATGCTCATTCCGTCCAAATAGTGTAAAACTGTTTTTTTAGTATTTTCGTCCAAATAATTAAAAGCTACTTCGGCCACTAAAGCATGCCCTTTTTTGCCCCAAGCCCATGTTTTGTGAGGTAGAAAAATCAATAGTGTCAATAAAAAAGCGAAGAAAAAGGATGATCTGTTCATGAATTTTAATTTTGGTCAAATATAGAGCTAGTCGCTGCAACCTGCGTTAATTTTATATTAATTATTTGTTCTAGCCTGAAATAGCGATACACAGCAAGCATCCTAATGGAAAAATAGGAAAAACGTGCTATGCAAAACGAACTCAAAAAGTTTACTCAATGATGTGGAAATAATGGCAGATGCACTTAGTGTTCCATTTAATAATTCACTTATGAGCAAGGATAAAAGGATTAAAATAATGAAGTCTAATTTATGGATAAGTGTGTGTGGTTTATCTGTATATAGAAGGAAATAATAATAAAATTATATCTGGAATCAGTTTTATATCTGTTTTTATAATGGATTCATTGGGCCTGAAAGGAAAAGTTTTTTTATTGTTGCTTCTATAGCTTTGATGGTTTTTGATTTTCTTCATGCTTCTGCAAATGCTAAGATGGTTAATCACGACTAATTTTAGTGCAATATATCCTTTGTTATAAAACGGAAAGTTATTTTGGCAATCGCTTCCCCTATGATTCCCAGTAAAGCAATACGAGAATGGCTTGGTGCTAAACTAGCCATTAATAATGGGAATGACTTTATTTCAATTTTCTTTTTGCTAATTGTAGTGGGGAATTTTAAATCAGATTGTTGATGATCTTTTGATTGGAAAAATTAACTTGTAATCCAAAGTTTTTATTCTGAATTCGATAGTGTGAAAAATACTTGCAAACTAAATAGTAAAGAGTATTTCGAACCTATTACTTTTATTGGCTTGAGAAGTAAAATGCCAGATACTGATATCCAATGTTTATTCTACTGTTTTATCCCTTTAAAAATTTGTGACTAGCAACCTTATTAACTCTTAAATTCTTATTTTTGCCTAAATAGAAAATTTACATGCAAAAATACATTGCCCAACTTAACGAAGCACAGCGCGAACCCGTATTACAGAAAGACGGTCCAATGATTATTATAGCTGGTGCTGGTTCTGGAAAAACACGTGTGTTGACCATACGGATTGCTTATTTAATGAACTTGGGAGTCGATGCGTTTAACATTTTGTCGCTTACTTTTACCAATAAGGCAGCGCGTGAAATGAAAAAGCGTATTTCGGATATTGTAGGGTCTAGTGAAGCTAAAAACCTCTGGATGGGAACCTTCCATTCTGTTTTTGCTAGAATTTTGCGTTCCGAAGCTTCTCTATTGGGGTATCCGTCTAATTTTACTATTTATGATTCACAGGATTCCTTGCGAGCTATTTCTGGAATTATCAAAGAAATGCAATTGGATAGAGATGTCTACAAGCCAAAACAGGTATTAAGCAGAATTTCGAATTTTAAAAACAGTTTGATTACCGTAAAAGCGTATTTTAATGATCGTGATCTACAGGAGGCGGATGCTATGTCTAAAAAGCCTCGTATGGGCGAACTGTATCAGAATTATGTAGAGAAATGTTTCAAGTCAGGCGCCATGGATTTTGATGATTTATTATTAAAAACTAACGAATTGTTGACCCGTTTCCCTGAAGTGTTGGCGAAGTACCAAAACCGTTTTCGTTATATTTTGGTGGATGAGTACCAAGATACGAATCACTCACAATATTTGATTGTTCGAGCTTTATCGGATAAGTTTCAGAATATATGTGTGGTAGGTGATGATGCGCAAAGTATCTATGCCTTTCGGGGTGCAAATATCAATAACATTTTGAATTTCCAAAAAGATTACGAAGGTGTGAAAACTTTTAGACTCGAACAAAATTACCGATCGACAAAAAATATCGTGGAAGCGGCCAATACCATTATTGATAAAAATAAAACCAAACTAGATAAAATTGTTTGGACAGCTAATGATTTCGGTCCAAAGATAAAAGTACATCGCAGCATGACCGACTCTGAAGAAGGTCGTTTTGTTGCCAGTACTATTTTCGAACAAAAGATGCAAAACCAAATGAATAATGGTCAATTTGCAATTTTGTACCGTACTAACGCGCAATCCCGTTCGATGGAAGATGCGCTGCGAAAGCGAGACATTCCGTATCGAATTTATGGAGGTTTGTCTTTTTACCAAAGAAAAGAAATAAAAGATGTTTTGTGTTATTTGCGATTGGTAATCAATCCCAAAGACGAGGAAGCATTAATGCGGGTAATTAATTATCCTGCTCGAGGTATTGGTAATACGACCATCGAAAAATTGATGGTGGCTGCAAATCATTATAAGCGCTCCATCTTTGAAGTAATGCAAAATATCGATAAAATTGACTTGAAATTGAATTCTGGAACCAAACAAAAACTACTTGATTTTGTGACCATGATTCAAAGTTTTCAAGTAATAAATGAAAATCAAGATGCCTTCTATATAACGGATCATGTTGCTAAAAAAACGGGATTAGTTCAAGAACTTAAGAAAGATGCCACTCCTGAGGGAATGGCAAAAGTTCAAAATATTGAAGAGCTACTAAACGGAATCAAGGATTTTACTGAAGGTCAAAAGGAAATTGACGGAGCGCGAGGAGCCTTATCTGAATTTATGGAAGATGTTGCATTGGCAACGGACTTGGATAAGGACACAAGTGACGAAGATCGCGTGGCTTTGATGACGATCCACTTGGCCAAAGGGCTCGAATTTCCTCACGTTTTTGTGGTGGGTATGGAGGAAGATTTGTTTCCTAGTGCCATGAGTATGAGTACAAGAAGTGAATTAGAAGAAGAGCGCCGTTTATTTTATGTGGCTTTGACTCGGGCAGAGCATCAGGCCTATTTGACGTATGCACAATCCCGTTATCGCTGGGGTAAATTGACAGATAGTGAACCTTCCCGTTTTATAGAGGAAATTGACGCGCAGTATTTAGAATATCTTACGCCCGCAGAAAATAATTACCGTTACAAACCAATGATCGATAGCGACATTTTTGGTGATGTTGATAAATCAAAATTGCGTTTGGCCAAACCAGCTAATGGAACAGCGCCCACTGCGAACAGTGAAGCTAAATCAGTTGGTAGCGTTCGGAAATTAAAACCTTTGTTAGATAAAGGGGCATCAGGAAGTGCTAATTTATTTGATAATAAATTAGTCGCTGGAAATCTAGTAATGCACGAGCGTTTTGGAAGAGGACAAGTTATAAACTTGGAAGGCGTAGGTGCTGACAAAAAAGCAGAAATCAAATTTGAAGTTGGCGGAATCAAAAAATTACTATTGCGTTTTGCCAAACTGGATATCATCGGATAAAAATTTGTTTCTAGTTTAAGGCTTGAAGTCCTTTTTAAAAGCACTTTACGCTTTAAATATTTAATTTAAACTAAAAAAAGTTATGGCTCAATTTATAAAAATATATCCAGATAAACCCAACGAGGCTGCTATTGCAAAGGTCGTAAAGGTTTTGAAAGATGGTGGTTTAATTATTTACCCTACAGATACTGTTTACGGATTAGGATGTGACATTACAAACACTAAAGCTTTGGAGCGTATTGCAAGGATAAAAGGAATAAAGCTGGATAAAGCCAACTTTTCTTTCGTTTGTTACGACTTAAGCAATTTGTCCGATTATGTTAAGCAGATTGACACAGCCACTTTTAAAATCCTTAAAAGAGCCTTGCCGGGGCCTTACACTTTTATTTTACCAGGAAACAACAGTTTGCCTAAAGAATTCAAGAAAAAGACGACCGTCGGGATACGTATTCCTGATAACTCGATTGCCTTGGAGATAGTACGCCAACTAGGAAATCCAATAGTATCCACTTCGATACATGATGAGGATGACGTAATAGAGTATACAACAGATCCCGAGCTCATTTTTGAGAAATGGCAGAATCTTGTTGATTTGGTTATAGATGGTGGTTACGGTGATAATGTAGGTTCTACTATAATAGATTTGTCTGGAGATGAACCAGAAGTTATAAGGGAAGGCAAAGGAAGTCTCGATATATTGTAATATATTGGCTTAATTATTGCACTTATAGAAATAATGGTTATTTTTGTTCGATAAATTAAAAAAAATACAAATTAATTTAAGGTCATACAGCATGCCATTCTTAATATATATTTAATTGGTTATTAGAAAAAGATTAAGGATGCATAAAAGCAGGTCGAAAGACCTGTTTTTTCTTTTTTGTATGATTTGATAGATTCACAATTCAATAGAAAATATTTTACATAAAAAAACGTCTCGATATTCGAGACGTTTTTATTTATATCAAAATGAAATTGAAAACTATTGCTTTTGTTTTTTCATTTCTTTTTCTATCATATCGTAGAATTGATCAATTTTTGGTAATACAACAATACGAGTTCTTCTATTACGAGCTCTGTTTTCAGCAGAATCGTTATCAACTAATGGTACATAAGAACTTCTACCTGCAGCAATCAATTGCGCTGGATTAACGTTCAATTCGTTTGTCAATACTCTGATGATAGAAGTAGAACGTTTCACACTTAAATCCCAGTTGTCTAATAACACTCCATTTCCAGTTAATGGAACATTGTCAGTATGTCCTTCAACCATACATTCAAAATCAGGTTTGTCATTAACTACTTTTGCTACTTTAGCTAAAACTTCTTTTGCTCTTTCAGACACAACGTAGCTTCCAGTTTTAAATAATAATTTATCAGCAATTGAAATAAATACAACCCCTTTTTCAACATTTATTTGAATATCTGGATCGTTTATTCCAACTGATCTTTTCAAGGTAGTAACTAGAGCAAGTGTAACACTATCTTTCTTAGTTAATGCATCTTGCATTCTAGTAATTTTTAAATCTTTCTCTTTCATCGATTCTAATGCTTTCTCTATATTATCTGCTCCTTTTGAAGTCAATATAGTCATGTCTTTAGAAGTGCTGATAAGAGTCTGGTTATATTCTTTTAAACCAGAAACAGTAGCCGTAAGCCCTGCTTTTTCTTCTAAACAAGAGTTTAGTTTTACTGTACAAGAATTTAGTAAATCTTGAGTTTCCTTGTTTCTGGCTTCTAAATCAGTATATTTCTTTTTAGAAACACAAGAGGTCATAAGGACTAAGACCGACAATGCAATTGCAATTTTTTTCATAGATTTTTTTTGTTAGGTTCAAATGCGAAGTTAGTTTTTAATGATTAAATATTTGATATAATTTATTATAAAATTATTTTACAAATAGCTTATCATTATTAATGTAGTACTTCATAACGATACTTTTGGTACTATAGTATTTTTTTAACTGAATAAGTTCTCTTTTTTTGTAAGTATTTGAAAACAAACGATAAAACGAAGCATGAGCTTTTAGAATAGCAATAAAATGAAAAAAACTCCCTTTAAAAAGGAATTGAATTCCTGCGATTCCGTCAAGTATCATGCGGCAAACTAAGACAAAATATAACTTTTTCTTTGGTAAATTTTTAGTTAACATTAACAATGAGTTTCTGAAATTCAAGAAAGTTTTCCTTGGATTGCCTTTTTGCAAGGTCGCACCTCCCACGTGATAAACCACCGATTTATGATTGTATTTTATTTTGTGTCCTTTATTGAATGCGCGCCAGCACAAATCGATTTCTTCCTGATGGGCAAAGAAATCATCGTCGAAACCTTTCAATTCCCTGTAAATAGAACTCCTTATAAAAAAGCAAGCGCCAGATGCCCAAAAAATCTCACAATCATTATCATATTGGCCTTTGTCTTTTTCTAAACTGTCAAAAATGCGTCCACGACAATATGGATATCCATACTTATCAATGAAGCCCCCAGCAGCTCCAGCATATTCAAAATACTGCTTGTTTTTAAAATCTAGAATTTTTGGCTGTATTATAGCTGTCTGCGGCTCTTTTTCGAAAGTTTGCATTATCGGCAGCAGCCAGTTTTCAGTCACTTCAATGTCTGAATTGACCAAAGCATATATTTCGGCTTCTACATGTTCGAGGGCCTCGTTATATCCCTTTGCAAAGCCTAAATTACCGTCGTTTTTTACAATATGTACCATGGGGAAGTTATCCGTGACAAACGCAATGGAATCGTCTGTTGAAGCATTGTCGGCAACATATACGGTTGCATCAGCTGAAAACCGCAGTATTGAGGGTAAAAATTGTTCCAATAAGCTAACTCCATTCCAATTGAGGATAACGACTGCTATTTTCATTCTGTTTGTTTAGAGGGTATAATTTGGAAGCTCAGCAAGAAACTGATATTTTTCATTTTCAAAATCCATTTTGCAAAAATAATGATTTAAGCCATTGGTTACCATCAAAAACTGGGCATTCATGGTCATGTTATAACGTGCGATCTGATCAAATGTGGCTTGTGCAATTTTTATGGCGGGTGCTTTGCATTCGATTAAGATATAAATGGAGCCGTCTGGGTTATAAACTACTATGTCATATCTCTTGCGTAATCCGTTGACTTTTAAGACTTTTTCTACATTTATATGAGATATAGGGTACTTTTTTTCTTCCAATAAAAACTGTACGACATGCTGGCGAACCCATTCCTCTGGTGTTAGAATGATAAATTTTTTCCTGATTTTATCAAAAATAGACACTTTATTTTCGCTATTTTTGAATCGAAAAGAATAGGAATAGAAATTCAGTTTTTGCATAAAGCAAAAATAGTTATTTAGTTTAAATTTTAAACTGTAAAGTCTCACAAGTTGGGACAAACTTTAAACTATACATTTTAAACCAAAAATATGGAGGAGGTTATAAAAATTTTAAATGACATAAAAGGCGGAAACATCAAACCTATTTATTTTTTGATGGGAGAAGAAGCTTTTTATATCGATATTATATCTGATTATATTGAAAAAAATGTGTTGTCTGAAGAAGAAAAAGGATTCAATCAAACTGTCTTATATGGTCGAGACGTGTCAATTGAAGATATAGTTTCAACAGCCAAACGATATCCGATGATGGCAGAGCGTCAGGTTTTAATTGTCAAAGAAGCACAAGATCTTATCCGTACTATTGATAAACTTGAAAGCTATGCTGAAAATCCGATGCAGACTACTGTTTTGGTCATTTGTTATAAATACAAAACTCTAGACAAACGTAAAAAAACAACTAAGTTGTTAGCAAAGGCAGGTGTTGTTTACGAAAGTAAAAAGCTTTATGAAAATCAAGTTGGGGATTGGATAAAACGCATATTGGCTAGTAAAAAATATACGATTGAGCCTAAAGCCAACGCTATGTTGGTGGAGTTTTTAGGAAATAATTTGGGAAAAATAAATAACGAACTCGAAAAATTGCAAATTGTATTGCCAAAAGGAAGTATTATTACTCCAAAAGATATAGAGGAAAATATAGGGTTCAGCAAGGATTTTAATGTGTTTGAGTTAAGAAAAGCGATCGGAGAACGGAACCAACTTAAAGCATATACTATTGCTCAGAATTTTGCGAATAACCCAAAAGAAAATCCAATGGTGGTTACTACAAGTTTGGTTTTTGGATTTTTCATTCAATTGCTTAAATACCACGGTCTAAAAGAGAGGAACCCGAAGAATGTTGCCGCGGTTTTAGGTATTAATCCTTTTTTTATGAAAGAATATGACGTGGCACTAAAGAATTACCCTATGAAAAAGGTAAGCCAGGTCGTGGCTTCCTTAAGGGATATCGATGTTAAAAGCAAAGGAGTCGGGGCAAATGCGATGTCTAATTCTGATTTGTTACGAGAAATGCTTTATAATATTTTCAATTAGCGCTTAAAATTTACGATATTTGCATTTCAAAAAACAGCGCATAATCATGGGAATGAATAAGAATACCGTCTTGGGATGGGCTACTTTAATAATGATTTTAATGGGATTACTCCTAATAGGACTTGGCGCTTTCAGGTATAGTGAGGTCTCCGGATGGGGATTTGCTGCTGTCGGGGTTGGATTTTTGGCTAATGCTTGGGTTTTTAGCTCCCTTAAGGGTAGGCTTTAAGCTGTACTTTAAATGTTGAATGATAATAAAAAATAAATAAAATGGCAGACGATAAGAAAGTAATATTCTCCATGTCTAAATTGAGTAAAACTTACTCAAGTAGTGACAAACAAGTGTTAAAAAACATTTATTTAAGTTTCTTCTACGGGGCTAAAATTGGTATTTTGGGTCTTAACGGATCAGGAAAATCATCTTTATTAAAAATTATTGCTGGAGTCGATAAGAATTATCAAGGAGACGTGGTTTTTGCGCCAGGCTATACGGTTGGCTACTTAGAACAAGAACCAATTATTGACGACAGTAAAACAGTTATCGAAATTGTTCGCGAAGGTGTTGCGGAAACTATGGCGGTATTAGAAGAGTTCAATCAAATCAATGATAGTTTTGGTCTTCCCGAAGTTTATGAAGATGCCGAAAAGATGGATAAATTGATGGATCGTCAAGCACTTTTGCAAGATAAAATCGATGCATTAGGAGCTTGGGAAATTGATACCAAATTAGAAATAGCCATGGATGCTTTACGTACTCCTGATGCAGATACTCCAATTAAGAACTTATCTGGTGGTGAGCGTCGTCGTGTTGCTTTATGTCGCTTGTTATTGCAACAACCGGACGTGTTGCTTTTGGATGAACCTACCAATCACTTGGATGCAGAAAGCGTACTTTGGTTGGAACAACATTTGGCACAATACTCGGGGACAGTTATCGCTGTAACTCACGACAGATACTTCTTGGATAATGTGGCAGGTTGGATTTTAGAGTTGGATAGAGGAGAAGGTATTCCTTGGAAAGGAAATTATTCTTCTTGGCTAGAACAAAAATCGGGACGTATGGCATTGGAAGAGAAAACAGCTTCCAAACGTAGAAAAAACTTGGAGCGTGAGTTGGACTGGGTTCGTCAAGGAGCCAAAGGACGTCAAACGAAACAGAAAGCGCGTTTACAGAACTACGATAAATTGTTGAATGAAGATCAGAAAGCATTAGATGAAAATCTAGAAATCTATATCCCGAACGGTCCTCGTTTAGGTACAAATGTTATTGAAGCTAAAGGTGTTGCTAAAGCATATGGTGATAAGTTACTTTACGACAACTTGAATTTTACTTTGCCACAAGCGGGAATTGTAGGAATCATTGGACCCAATGGAGCTGGTAAATCAACTATTTTCAGAATGATAATGGGAGAAGAAAAACCAGATGCGGGAGAATTTGTTATTGGAGAGACTGTAAAGATCGCATACGTAGATCAAGCACATTCCGATATCGACCCTAATAAATCAATCTGGGAAAACTTCTGTGATGGTCAAGAATTGATCATGATGGGCGGACGCCAAGTGAATTCACGTGCTTATTTAAGCCGTTTCAATTTTGGAGGAAGTGATCAGAACAAAAAGGTTTCTACTCTTTCGGGAGGTGAACGTAACCGTTTGCACCTTGCAATGACATTAAAAGAAGAAGGAAATGTGTTGTTACTTGATGAACCTACAAATGATTTGGATATTAATACGCTACGTGCTTTGGAAGAAGGTTTAGAGAGCTTTGCAGGTTGTGCGGTAGTAATTTCGCACGATAGATGGTTCTTGGATAGAATTTGTACTCACATTCTAGCTTTTGAAGGAAACTCAGAAGTGTACTATTTTGAAGGTGGTTTCTCTGAATATGAAGAAAATAAAAAGAAACGTTTAGGTGGTGACTTAACTCCTAAACGATTGAAATATAGAAAATTAATCAGAAGCTAATTCTAAACTTAATGATCTAATAAAAAAGGGATGTCTTATTTAGACATCCCTTTTTTTTGTTCTTCTTGTCGTTGTTAAATATACTAAAAATACTACGGTTGATACATCCACTGCTGTAAAACCAATATACTCGATGTCTCAGCTAATTAGTACGATAGTCTTTTTTTATTAAAATAGTTTTTGTGTTTGGTCTATCATGATAAAAATCAGAAAAAGATTTTATTCTAAAAATTTTGATTTCAATTCAGGGGTCGGAATCATACAATGTTCCTTTTTGCCAAACCATTTGTACCGGTTTTTGGCAACGTAATCGTATATACTATTTGATAATGAGCTTGGCAGAACCTTAAAAACGCTTAGCAACGCTAGTCCACCGCTAAGATGCTTTGCTATTTCTAAAGCCGCTTCAGACTTCACGTAATAGGCAACTCCTGGCTCATAAAGAATAATACTGTCTATATTTTGAGTATTAATACCAATGTGTTTAATAATACTTGGAGCTAAATCAGATTGTAAGGCTACAAATCTAAAAAGGTCTTTTTTATCGTGTTTAATTACAAATTGTACTGCTGTATTGCACAAATTACACACTCCATCAAACAGAATAATTTTTTTGTTTTTGGGTAGATTTTGCATTTTGGTTTTCATTTATCATTTTTTGTCTCAATAAGTACTCAATTCTGACTACTTTTTCTTCTTAACCGACTCTACTAGTTCTAAGGAATCCAAATTGACCTTGGAGGTGAATACGCCGTAATTTACTGTAGCTTTGTTCTTTTCGATAGCATCAACTGTTCCCACCGCTTTTCCGTCTAGCATCCGAACACGATCTCCTAATCGTATAATTGCCTTAGGTATCTCAATAACCGGTTTTATTTTCTTTTCTTTCTTCTCTTTTCTGATCTCTTCCACATGAACGGTGACTTCTTCAATCACTTCTTTTTTCTTTGCTACAATGGCTTTAGCTTCTTTAGGTGTAGCTTTAATACGCTTTGAATTTTCAATTTCGATAATTTTTAAAAAGTCTTCGATAAGGTCTTTTTTGCTTTTATTATTGAAATATCTTTCAGCTATATCTTCAATTTTATGTCCTATGTAAATCGTCTTTTGATTGCTGTCGTACAATTCCTGATAGCTCTCCAGTTTCTGCTTTATCTTGACATTAATGGTTTCCATTTTCTTTCCTTCTTCGCGCGCTTTGGTTTCCTCTTCTTTTAATGTTTGGGAAGTTTTTTCCATTTTAGAACGCTCTTTCTGAAGTGTTGCAATGGTCTTGTCGAAACGAACTTTTCCAACTTCAATTTTCTTTTTGGCTCGATTAATTAAGCTATAAGGGATTCCATTTTTCAATGCAACCTCAAAGGTAAAAGAACTTCCTGCTTGACCCAAGGCCAATTTGTACATGGGCTCCAATGTCTTTTCGTCAAACATCATGTTGGCGTTGGTTGCGAATGGCAATTCGTTCGCTAGTATTTTCAAATTTGAATAATGAGTGGTAATAATTCCAAAGGCTTCTCTGTGATAGAATTCTTCAAGAAAAATTTCGGCTAATGCACCTCCTAATTCAGGATCAGAACCTGTACCAAATTCGTCAATCAGGAACATCGTTCTACGATTACACTTCTTGAGAAAATAGTTCATGTTTTTAAGTCGGTAACTGTATGTACTAAGATGATTTTCAATGGATTGATTGTCTCCTATGTCTGTAAGTATCCTGTCGAATAAAAATGTTTCAGAACGTTCATGAACTGGAATCAACATTCCCGATTGTAGCATCAATTGTAGTAAACCAACCGTTTTTAAGGATATCGTTTTCCCTCCAGCATTAGGTCCTGAAATTACAATAATTCGGTTCTCCTGTTCTAATTCAATGGTCTGCGGATGCGTAATTTCATTTTTCTGTTTGTTATTCAGATATAGAATAGGATGGTAGGCGTCTCTAAAGTAGAGTCGGCGATTCTCTGTAATATGTGGCAGAATACCGTTAATACGGTTTGCATATTTAGCTTTGGCTGCAATGACATCAATATCACTCAGAAAATGCTGATATTGTTTAAGCAAGGGAAGAAAAGGGCGGATATCATTTGATAGTTGCTTCAAAATACGCATAATTTCTTCTGATTCTTCGTATTCTAAATTGCTAAGCTCCCGAGAATATTGTAAAGTAGCCTCTGGTTCGATATAGGCGATGCTTCCGGTTTTCGAGCTTCCCATTATAGATCCTTTTACTTTACGGCGGTACATCGCCAAAACGGCTAATACGCGACGATTTTGAACAAAACTTTCCTTGATGTCATCAAGATATCCGAGACTGTTGTATTGTGTCAATGCCGTTCCAAAGCTTTGATTTACTTTGCCTCGAACTGAATTCATACTTCTTCGAACATCCAATAGCACTGGCGAAGCGTTGTCTTTGATTTCACCATATTTATCAACTATCTGGTCGACGGCTGTAATTATTTCTTTGGTTAGTTCAACTTCGTTAGCCCTAGTATTTAAATTCGGGTAATAGTCATCGAATTTTTTCAAATAATTCAACATAAAATTAACCGTTGACGAAAGGGTTGCAATTTTTCTAAAACTACCCACCTCAAGAAAACTGTCCTCTATAGCTAGAAACTTTATTTCATGGGTAATGGCATCAAACCCATGATTGGGGATAGCATTATTATTTTGAAAAGAGGAAACATATTCAGATGTCTGCATTAGCGCTTGCATCAAAGTTTCTTTATCTTTAAAAGGAGTTATTTCTAAGGCTTTCTGTTTTCCAATGTCCGTATTACATATTGTCGAAATGGTTTCGAGTACGGTAGGAAATTGTAAATCTTGTAATGTTTTTTCGGTGATGGATATCATTCTTTATCGTAAATTGTAAGACAACAAAGTTACGAAGAATCCGTGTTAAAACAGGGATAATATAGTGTCTTTTAGGACGTGTTCTATTTCGTTTCAATTCATAAAAAAATGTCTTCATAATGCCATTTTTTTTATAGTTTGTTTAATGCTGGCTGAATTCAAGTTACTAATGCAACTTTTTGGTTAAACATATAATTTGGTGTTTCAAAATTAAATCTTTTTCTCGGA